>NZ_JBHVJT010000016.1:95261-128734 GCF_042798815.1 Kitasatospora sp. NPDC057738
GGAGGGGAAAGGACAGAGGGAGTCCTGGAGGGCGTGGGGGGGGGGGTGGGAGGGGGCCGGACGGGGGAACGACCCCCGGGGGGTCGAGCGTCCCGGAAGGACGGGGAAGGGCGGCGGGAGCGGTGTGCTCCGCCCCCCCTCCTCGTGTTCCGGCCGCCCTCTTCGTGGTCGAGCCGCTC
The DNA here is from genome assembly GCF_042798815.1 of Kitasatospora sp. NPDC057738. NCBI lineage: Bacteria > Bacillati > Actinomycetota > Actinomycetes > Kitasatosporales > Streptomycetaceae > Kitasatospora > Kitasatospora sp. NPDC057738. Next base: position 95,441 of record NZ_JBHVJT010000016.1, read on the forward strand.
TCCTCGTGCGCCGTTCGACGGGTCCGGCGCGGCGCGGTGCCACCGATCGACTCGGTGGCACCGCGTTCCGGCACGTCCGCGGGCCCTCCGGGGCTGGGCCGCTCAGTCCAGGTCGCTGTTGCCCAGCTCCTCCCGGACCAGGTTGAGCAGTTCCTCGTCGTCCGCGGCGTCGAGGAGGTCCGCGATGGTGTCCTCCTCCGCCTGGGCACCGGCGGACCATCGGGCCAGGAAGGCCTGGAGGCGCACGGTGACCCTGGAACGGGAGAGCTCGTCCAGCGGGTTGACGGTCATCGCCGCCTCCAGCCCGTCGAGCATCCCGAGCAGCGGCTCGACGTCCGCGACCGACTCGGCGCCGCCCGGGAGCGCGCCGTGCAGGTGGCCTGCCAGCGCGACCGGGGTCGGGTGGTCGAAGACGATCGTCGCCGGGAGCGCGACACCGCACTCCCGCGCCAGCCGGTTGCGGAACTCGACGGCCGTGAGCGAGTCGAAGCCGAGGTCGCGGAACGGCCTGGTCTCGTCGATCTGTTCGGCCGCGGAGTAGCGGAGCACCTCGACCAGCACGTCCCGGACCAGCTCCAGCAGGACGGCCGTCCGCTCCTTGGCGTCCAGCCCGGCCAGCCGGGCGCGCAGCGCCCCGCCGTCCGCCCCGCCGTCCGCCGCCGGAGCCCCGGCCGAAGCCGCGTCCCCGGCCGGGGACCGGCCGTCGGCCGCCTCGGGCAGGTCGCCCAGCAGCGGGCTCGGCCGGCCCGAGGTGAAGGCGGGCGCGAACCGGGTCCAGTCCACGTCGGCGACGGTCAGCGCGTCCACGCCGCCGTCCACGGCCGCCGCCAGGGCGGTGAGCGCGAACTGCGGGTCGAGCGGCGTCAGTCCGCGGCGGCGCAGGTACTCCTCCGCGCCGTCGGCCGCCATCCCGGCGCCCGCCCACGGGCCCCACGCGACCGACGTCCCGACGAGACCGCGGTCCCGCCGGTTCCGGGCCAGGGCGTCCAGGTAGGCGTTGCCCGCCGCGTAGAGGGCCTGCCCGCCGCTGCCCCAGGTGGCGGCGATGGAGGAGAAGACCAGGAACAGCTCCAGGTCCGCCTCCGCGGTGAGCTCGTCCAGGTGGGCGGCGCCGTCGACCTTGCCTCCGGTGATCCTCGCGATGTCCTCGACGCCGGTCTGCGCCAGCATCGCCGACTGGGCGACACCGGCCGCGTGCACGACACCGATCAGCGGGCGGTCGGCCGGGACCGCGGCCAGCGTCGCCGCCAGCGCCTCCCGGTCGGCGGCGTCGCACGCGGCCACCGTCACCCGGGCGCCGGCCGCCGTCAGTTCGGCGGTCAGCTCCGCGGCGCCCGGGGTCCGGGAGCCGCGGCGGCCGGTGAGGAGCAGGTCGGTGACGCCCCGGCCGACCAGCCAGCGGGCGACGACCGCGCCCAGCGCGCCGGTACCGCCGGTGACCAGCACCGTGCCGGGCCGCGACGGCCGCCAGGGCTCCGCCGGGGCCGCACCCGCGTCGGTGCGGACCAGGCGGCGGGCGAGCACCCGCTCACCGCGCAGGGCGAGCTGGTCCTCCCCGGTCGCCCCGTCGAGGACCGCCGCGAGCGCCGCGAGGGTGCCGGCGTCCGGCTCGGCGGGCAGGTCGACCAGCCCGCCCCAGCTCCGCGGGTGCTCCAGCGCCGCGGCCTGGCCGAAGCCCCACAGCTGCGCCTGCTCGGGGCGGGTGACCCGGTCCGCCGTGTCCACGGCCACCGCGCCCCGGGTGACCATCCACAGCGGCGCCTCCAGCTCCGCGTCGCCGAGGGCGTGCAGCAGCACGAGGCCGCGGTCCAGCCCGGTGGGCAGGTAGGCGATCCCGCGGGCCTTCTCGGCCAGCTCGCGCAGCCGCTCCGCCAGTTGCTCCCGGTCGAGGTCGCCGACGGCGAGTCGGACCGGGGCGGTGTCGGCGGGCAGTCGCGTGAGCAGGGTGTCCGCGAACGCGCCGTCGTCCTCGGTGTCGGTGACCAGCAGCCAGCCGCCGTCGAGCCGCGCCGGCGGGACCTCGACCGGCTTCCAGTCGATCCGGTAGAGGCAGTCGTCCAGGACCGCGGCGGCACCGTCGGCCCGGCCGGACGCCGCGAGCGGCAACCGCGGCCAGTACCGGTCCCGCTGGAAGGCGTACGTCGGCAGGTCCACCCGGCGGCCCTCCGGCAGCACGGCCGACCAGTCGACCTCGGCGCCCGCCGTCCAGAGCCGGGCGAGCGCCTCCAGGGCGGTGTCCCGCTCCTCGCGGCCCTTGCGCAGCAGCGGAGCGAAGGTGCCCGCCGCGACCGACTGCTGGGCCAGCCCGCAGAGCACGCCGTCGGGGCCGAGCTCCAGGTACCGGGTGACGCCCTGCTCCGCCAGCCGGGTGACGCCCTCGGCGAAGCGGACGGCCTCGCGGACCTGGCGCGCCCAGTAGTCCGGTGTGGAGAGCAGCCCGGGTTCGGCAAGCGTCCCGGTCAGGTTGGAGACGACCGGGATGCTCGGCTCGGCGAAGGTCAACCCGGCCAGCACCGAAGCGAATTCGGCGAGCATCGGCTCCATCAGGGCCGAGTGGAAGGCGTGCGAGACGGTCAGCCGGCGGATCCGGCGGCCCTCGGCCTTCCACCGGGCGGCGAACTCCTCCACCGCCTCGACCGAACCGGAGACCACCACCGAGGTGGGCCCGTTGACGGCCGCGACATCCAGCCGCTCGCCGATCGCCTCGCGGACCTCGGCCTCGGCGGCCTCGACCGCCAGCATCGCCCCGCCCTCGGGCAGCGCCTGCATCAGCCGGCCCCGCGCCGCCACCAGCGCACAGGCGTCCGCCAGCGAGAACACGCCCGCCACATGGGCGGCGGCGATCTCGCCGATCGAGTGCCCGAGCAGGAAGTCGGGCGTCACGCCCCAGGATTCGAGCAGGCGGAAGGACGCCACCTCGACCGCGAACAGCCCGGCCTGCGCCCACACCGTCCGGTCCAGATCCTCCGCCCCGTCGAACACCACGTCCTTCACCGGCCGGTCCAGCAGCAGGTCCAGTTCCCCGCAGACCGCGTCGAAGGCGTCCGCGAAGGCGGGGAAGGCCTCGTACAGCTCCCGGCCCATCCCGACCCGCTGCGCGCCCTGACCGGTGAACAGGAACGCCATCCGCCCCTCGGCCACGACGCCCGACACCAGAGTGCCGGACGGTCGGCCCGCGGCCAGGGCCGCCAGCGGGGCGTCCCGGTCGGCGCCGAGCACCACGGCGCGGTGTTCCAGCCCGGCGCGGGAGAGCAGCGACCGGGCCACGTCCTGCGGCCGCAGCTCGGCCCGCCGCGCCGCGAAGGAGCGCAGTCGCCCGGCCTGGGCGGCGAGCGCCGCGGCCGAGCGCCCGGACAGCAGCCAGGGCAGCGCGCCCGACTCGACGGCGGAAACAGCCTCCACCGCGTCCGGCTCGACAACGGCCGTGGCCTCCGCCGTGTCCGGTTCGACGGCGGCCTCCAGGATGACGTGGGCGTTGGTGCCGCTGATCCCGAAGGAGGACACACCGGCGCGGGCCGGCCGGTCCACGGCGGGCCACGCCCGGCGCTCCGTCACCAGCTCCACCGCGCCGGCCGACCAGTCCACCTGCGGGGTCGGCTCGCCGACGTGCAGGGTCGGCGGCACGATGCCGTGCCGCAGGGCCAGCACCATCTTGATCACCCCGGCGACGCCGGCGGCGGCCTGGGTGTGGCCGAGGTTGGACTTCACCGAGCCCAGCAGCAGGGGCTCCGCGGTGCGCTCCCGGCCGTAGGTGGCCAGCAGCGCCTGGGCCTCGATCGGGTCGCCGAGGCGGGTGCCGGTGCCGTGCGCCTCGACCACGTCCACCTCGGCGGCCGACAGCCCGGCGTCCGCCAGCGCCTGGCGGATCACCCGCTCCTGCGACGGGCCGTTGGGGGCGGTGAGGCCGTTGGACGCGCCGTCCTGGTTGACGGCGCTCCCCCGGACCACCGCGAGCACCCGGTGGCCGTTGCGCCGCGCGTCGGACAGCCGCTCCAGCAGCAGCACGCCCACGCCCTCGCCCCAGCCCGTACCGTCCGCCTCCGCCGAGAAGGCCTTGCAGCGGCCGTCCGCCGCGAGGCCGCCCTGGCGGTCGAACTCCGCGAACACCACCGGGGTCGACATCACCGAGACGCCGCCCGCGAAGGCCAGTTCGCACTCGCCGCGGCGCAGCGCCTGGGCCGCGAGGTGCAGGGCGACCAGCGAGGAGGAGCAGGCGGTGTCCACGGTCATCGCCGGGCCCTCCAGCCCGAACGCGTAGGAGATCCGGCCGGAGAGCACGGAGGCGGCGTTGCCGGTGGCCACGTGGCCGTCCACGTCCTCCTCCGAGGCGGCGAGCACCAGCGGGTAGTCCTGGCCGTTGGTGCCCGCGAAGACGCCGACCGGCCGGCCGCGCATCGCCCTCGGGTCCACTCCGGCGGACTCGAAGGCCTCCCAGGAGGCCTCCAGCAGCAGGCGCTGCTGCGGGTCCATCGCCAGCGCCTCGCGCGGCGAGATCCCGAACAGGCCCGCGTCGAACTCGGCCACGCCCTCCAGGAATCCGCCCCGGGCGGCCGCGTCCACGCCCGTCCAGCCGGCCTCCCAGCCGCGGTCGGACGGGATGCCGGTCATCGCGTCGACGCCGTCGGACAGCAGCTCCCAGAGCGCGTCCGGGGAGCCGGCGCCGCCCGGGAAGCGGCAGGCCATGCCGACGATCACGATCGGCTCGTCCTCGGCCCGGGTGCGGTCCGCGACCTCGGCGACATCGGCGGCCACGGCCGGCTCGGCCGCGCCGAACAGCTGCTCGCCGAGGTGGCGCGCCAGCGCGGCCGGGGTCGGACGGTCGAAGACCAGGGTGGCCGGCAGCGCCAGCCCCGTCCGGGCGCTCGCCAGGTTCCGGAACTCCACCGCCGTCACCGAGTCGAATCCGAGGTCGCGGAACGCCTGCTCGGCGCCGACCGCGTCCGGCGAGCCGTGGCCGAGCACCGCCGCGGTCCAGGACCGCACGGCGTCCAGCAGCAGCCCGGAGCGCCTGCTCCCGGGTGCCGCCGCCAGCTCGGCCCGGAACTCCTCGGCCGGTCCGGCGCCGCGGGTGCCGGCCGTGGCCGAGGCGGCCTCCGGCAGGTCGGCCAGCAGGGCGCTGGGCCGCAGCCCGCCCGCACCGGCCGCGAACAGCGACCAGTCGACGTCGGCGACCACCAGGGCGGCCCCGTCGTGACCGATCGCCCGGGCGAGCGCCGTGACGGCGAGCGCCGGGTCCATCGGCGGCAGGCCGCCGCGCCGCAGCCGCTGCACCAGGGCCGGGTCGGCCGCCATGCCCTCGTTCGCCCACGGGCCCCACGCGACCGAGACGCCCGGCAGGCCGCGCTCGCGCCGCCCCTCCATCCAGGCGTCCACGAAGGCGTTGGCGGCGGCGTAGTTGCCCTGGCCGGCGCTGCCGACGGCGCCCGCCAGCGAGGAGAAGGCGACGAAGAACTCCGGCTCGTGGCTTCGCGTCAGCTCGTCCAGGACGACCAGGCCGGCCGCCTTCGCGGCCAGCACCGTCCTCAGGCGCTCCGGCGTGAGCGCGTCCAGCGCCCCGTCGTCCAGCACGCCGGCGGCGTGCACCACGCCGATCAGCGGGCGGTCCGCCGGCACCGCGGCGAGCACCGCGGCCAGTGCGGTCCGGTCGGTCACGTCGCAGGCGGCGACCACGGCCTCGGTGCCGCGCGCCGCGAGCTCCGCGACCAGGTCCGCCGTGCCCGGCGCGGCCGCCCCGCGACGGCCGGTCAGCACCACCCGGGCCACGCCGTGGTCGGCGAGCCAGCGGGCGACCTCGGCGCCCAGCGCGCCGGTCCCGCCGGTGACCAGGACGGTCCCCCCGGCGGTCGGCGACCAGGACGGCGCGCCCGCGCCGGCCGTCGCCCGGACCAGTCGGCGGCCGTACGTGCCGGAGCCGCGCACGGCCACCTGGTCCTCGCTGCCACCGGCCAGCACGGCGGCCAGCCGGGTGCCGGCCCGGGCGTCCGGCGTGGACGGCAGGTCGATCAGACCGCCCCAGCGGTCCGGGGACTCCAGCGCCGCGACCCGGCCGAGGCCCCACACCTGCGCCTGTCCGGCGTCGGCGGCCCGGTCCGAGCGGCCGACGGAGACCGCGTGCGCGGTCAGCGCCCAGAACGGGGCGGTGACGCCCGCGTCGCCGAGCGCCTGGAACAGGGCCAGGGTCAGTTCCAGGCCCGGCGAGACCGCCGAGTCCGGGGCCGGTTCCCCGGCGAGCGCGGCCAGCGACACCACACCGGCGAACGTGCCCGGGCCCGCCTCGGCGAGCTGCGCGGCCAGGGCCGCCCGGCCGGTGCCGACGGGCTCAAAGCGGACCACCTCGGCGCCCGCCGAGCGGATCGCCGCCGCCACGCCCTCGGTCAGCGGGTGCTCGGCGGCCGCCCGCGGGACGGCCAGCAGCCACCGGCCGGTCAGTGCCGGGTCGCCGTCCTGGGTGCCGAGCGGCCGCCACATCACCCGGTAGCGCCAGGAGTCCACCACCGAGTCGACCTTGCGCCGCTGCCGCCACGAGGAGAGCACCGGCAGGGCCGCGCCGAGCAGCTCGGCGGGGTCCGGGGTGTCCAGGAGGTCGGCCAGATCGCCGAAGTCCTCGCGCTCCACCGCGTCCCAGAACCTGGCCTCCACCACGTCGCCGACGGGCTCGGTGGCACCGGCCTGCGGCCAGAACCGCTGCCGCTGGAAGGCGTACGTCGGCAGCTCCACCCGTCGGCCCTCGGGCAGCACCGCGGACCAGTCGGCCTCGGCGCCGTCCGCCCACAGCCGGGCCAAGGCCCGCAGGGCGGTCCGGGAGTCCTCCCGGCCGCGGCGCAGCAGCGGCGCGAACACGCCGTCCGCCGCGCTCTGCTGCGCCAGCCCGCTCAGCACGCCGTCGGGGCCGAGCTCCGCGAAGCGGGTCACGCCCTCGCGCTGCAGGGTCTCGACGCCGTCGGCGAAGCGGACGGCCTCCCGGACCTGGCGCACCCAGTAGTCGGGGGTGGTGAGCAGCCCGGGCCCGGCGATCCCGCCGGTCAGGTTGGAGACGACCGGGATCCGCGGTTCGTTGAAGGTCAACTCCGCGAGGACGGCGGCGAATTCGGTGAGCATCGGCTCCATCAGGGCCGAGTGGAAGGCGTGCGAGACGGTCAGCCGACGGGTCTTGCGGCCCTCGGCCGACCAGCGCGCGGCGTACTCCTCGATCGTTTCGACGGGGCCGGACACCACGAGGGAGGTCGGCCCGTTGACGGCCGCGACGTCCAGCCGGTCGCCGATCGCCTCGCGGACCTCGGCCTCGGTGGCCTGCACCGCCAGCATCGCGCCGCCCTCGGGCAGCGCGTCCATCAGTCGGCCGCGCGCCGCCACCAGGGCGCACGCGTCCGCCAGCGGGAACACCCCGGCGACGTGGGCGGCGGCGATCTCGCCGATCGAGTGCCCGAGCAGGAAGTCGGGCGTCACGCCCCAGGATTCGAGCAACCGGAAGGACGCCACCTCGACCGCGAACAGCCCGGCCTGCGCCCACACCGTCCGGTCGATGCCGATGCCCTCGAACACCGCGTCGGTGAGCGGCCGGTCGAGCCGGAGGTCCAGCTCCGCGCGGACCGCGTCGAAGGCCTCCGCGAACACCGGGAAGGCCTCGTACAGCCCCCGCCCCATCGCGGCGTACTGCGAGCCCTGGCCGGTGAACAGGAAGGCGGTCCGACGGTCGGCGACCGCGCCGCGGACCACCGCCGCGTCGGGTGCGTCGTCCGCCAACGCGGCCAGTCCGCGCAGGAGTTCGGCGTGGTCCGCGCCGACGATCACGGCCCGGTGGTCGAGCGCCGCCCGGGTGCCGGCCAGCGACCAGGCGACGTCCCGGACGTCCGCGCCGGGCTCGGCGAACGCCCGCAGGCGCCGCGCCTGGTCCCGCAGGCCCTCGGCGGTCTTCGCCGAGACGGCCCAGACGGGCAGCACCGGTGCCGCCTTCGGCTCCTCCACCGGGGCCGACGGCACACTCTCCAGGATGACGTGGGCGTTGGTGCCGCTGATGCCGAAGGAGGACACCGCCGAGCGGCGCGGCCGGTCCAGCTCGGGCCAGGGACGCGCCTCGGTGAGCAGTTCCACCGCGCCGGCCGACCAGTCGACCTTCGGGCTGGGCCGCTGCGCGTGCAGGGTGGCCGGGAGCAGGCCGTGGCGCATCGCCTGCACCATCTTGATCACACCCGCCACACCGGCTGCCGCCTGGGTGTGGCCGATGTTGGACTTGATCGAGCCCAGCCAGAGCGGCTCGCCGTCGCGGTCCCGGCCGTAGGTGGCCAGCAGCGCCTGCGCCTCGATCGGGTCGCCCAGCACGGTGCCCGTGCCGTGCGCCTCGACGGCGTCGACCTCGGCGGCCGACAGCCCGGCACTCGCCAGGGCCTGCCGGATCACCCGCTGCTGAGCCGGACCGTTCGGTGCGGTCAGGCCGTTGGAGGCACCGTCCTGGTTGACCGCGCTGCCGCGCAGCACGGCCAGGACCCGGTGCCCGTGGCGGCGGGCGGTGGAGAGGCGCTCGACCACCAGGACGCCGACACCCTCGCCCCAGCCCGTACCGTCCGCCTCCGCGGCGAAGGACCTGCAGCGGCCGTCCGAGGACAGCCCGCCCTGGCGGTCGAACTCGGCGAAGGCGGCCGGGGACACCATCACCGTCACACCGCCGACCAGCGCCGTCTCGCAGTCGCCCTCGCGCAGCGCCTGCGCCGCCCAGTGCAGGGCCACCAGCGAGGAGGAGCAGGCCGTGTCCACGGTGACGGCCGGGCCCTCCAGCCCGAAGACGTACGACACCCGGCCGGAGATCACACTGTTCGCCGAGCCGGCCAGGACGTGGCTCCTCGCCTCCTCCAGGCCGCCGACCGCGTTGTAGCCGGAGTTGGAGGCGCCGACGAAGACGCCGATCTGCCCGCCCCGCACCGAGCGCGGGTCGATCCCGGCGTCCTCGAAGGCCTCCCAGGAGGCCTCCAGCAGGATCCGCTGCTGCGGGTCCATCGCCAGCGCCTCGCGCGGCGAGATCCCGAACAGGGCCGCGTCGAACTCCGTCACACCTTCCACGAAGCCGCCGCGCGCCGCCTCGGCCGCGATGCCCTCGACCGACCAGGCGCGGTCCGCCGGGAAGCCGGTGACGCCGTCCGCCCCGGCGGCCACCAGGTCCCACAGCCCGGCGGCCGACCGCACGCCGCCCGGGTAGCGGGCGCTCATGCCGACGATCACCACCGGGTCGTCCGAGACGGCCACCGCCGCACCGGTCTCCTCCGCGGCCGCCACCGTCACCGGTACCGACTCCAGCAGTTCCCCGGCCAGATGGGCCGCCAGCACCGCCGGCGTCGGGTAGTCGAAGGCCAGCGTCGCCGGAAGGGCGAGCCCGGTCTCCTTCACCAGCAGGTTCCGCAGGGCCACCGCCGTCAGCGAGTCGAAGCCGAGGTCGCGGAACGCCTGACCGGCGTCCACCGCCTCCACCGACGTGTGACCCAGCGCCGCCGCCGCGGACGACCGGACCAGGTCCAGCAGCATCCGCTCCCGGCGCCCGGCCGCGGCCGCCGCCAAGGCGTCCAGGAAGGCCGAGGCCCCCTCGACCGCCGCCACCGGCGCCGACCCGCTGCCGGCCTCCGGCAGCTCCGCCAGCAGCCGGCTGGTGCGCACGGCGGTGAAGGCCGGCGCGAACCGCTGCCAGTCCACGTCCGCGACGGTCACACAGCCCTCGTCCCCGTCCACCGCGCGGGCCAGCGCCAGCACCGCGAGCCGCGGGTCCATCACCGCCAGACCACGGCGGCGCAGCTGCTCGGCGGCCTCGCCCCGGGCGGCCATGCCCTCACCCGCCCACGGGCCCCAGGCCACCGACGTGCCCCGCAGCCCGCGCGCCCGGCGCCGCAGCACCAGCGCGTCCAGGTGGGCGTTGGCCGCGGCGTAGACGCCCTGACCACCACTGCCCCAGGTCGCCGCGACCGAGGAGAAGGCCACGAACAGATCGAGGTCCAGACCGGCGGTCAGCTCGTCGAGCAGTTCGGCGCCGACGGCCTTGCCGTCGAGCACCCGGGCGATCTCTGCCTCGTCGGTGTCCGCCAGCGGTGCGGCGCCCTGGCCCACCCCGGCGGCGTGCACCACGCCGGTCGGCCTGTGCTCGGCGAGCAGCGCGGCCAGCGCCTCCCGGTCGGTGGTCGCGCAGGCGGCCACCACGACCTCGGCGCCCGCCTCGGTCAGCTCGGCGGCCAACGCGGCTGCGCCCGGCGCGTCCGCGCCCCGGCGGCTGGTCAGCACCAGCTTCGGCACCCCCCGGCCGACCAGCCAGCGGGCCGTCTCCGCGCCCAGCGCGCCGGTGCCGCCGGTGATCAGGACCGGACCGGACGGCGTCCACGGCGCGGCGGGCGCGGCACCGGAGGCGGCGCGCGCCAGGCGGCAGCCGTAGGCCCCGGCGCCGCGCACGGCCACCTGGTCCTCGCCGGTGCCGCCGCCGAGGACGGCGACGGCACGCTCGGCCGACTGCGGGTCGAGGACGGCCGGGAGGTCGATCAGACCGCCCCAGCGCTGCGGGTGTTCGAGCGCCGCGACCCGTCCCAGGCCCCAGAGCTGGGCCTGGACGGGATCCCGCAGCGGGTCGGAGCGGCCGATCGACACGGCACCGCTGGTGACCAGCCAGAGCGGGGCGTCGACGCCCGCCCCGCCCAGCGCCCGCAGCAGCGCGACCGCACCGGACACCGGGGCGTCCGAAGGCAGCAGCGCCACGACGCCGGCGATTCCGGCCACCCCGGCCGGGACGGCGTCGACGCCGAACGGGAGCACCTCGGCGCCGGCCTCCCCCAGGGCGGCGGCCAGCGCGGCCCCGGGCCCGGAGCCCTCCGGCGCGGCCAGCAGCCACGTCCCGGAGAGGCCGGTCCCGACGAGCCCGGCGAGCGGCTTCCAGGTCGCCCGGTAGCGCCAGGAGTCGATCACCGCGTCCTGACGGCGCGATCGCCGCCAGGCGGTGAGCACCGGCAGGACGGAGTCCAGGCCCTCGGGCGTCCGGTCGGCGTCCAGGGTGGAGGCGAGGCCCGCCAGGTCCTCGTTCTCGACCGCCGCCCAGAACCGGGCCTCCGCCGGGTCGGCCGCGACGCTCGTCGGCTCGGCCGCCTCCGGCCAGTAGCGCTCGCGTTGGAAGGCGTAGGTCGGCAGCGGCACGCGCCGGGAGGCGGGGAGCAGCGCGGACCAGTCGATCGCGGCGCCCGCCGTCCAGAGCGCGGCCAGCGCGGTCAGGACGGTCTCGCGGCCGTCCCGGTCCTTGCGCAGCAGCGGCACGCCGACCACGTCCGGGGCGCTCTGCGCGGCGAGCGCGGTCAGCACACCGTCCGGGCCCAGCTCGACGAGACGGGTCACGCCCTCGCGGTGCAGGGCCTCGACGCCGTCGGCGAAGCGGACGGCCTCCCGGACCTGCCGCACCCAGTACTCGGGACTGGCGAGCAGCCCCGGCTCGGCGATCCCGCCGGTCAGGTTCGACACGATCGGGACCTGCGGCTCGGCGAAGGTCAACTCCGCGAGGACGGAGGCGAATTCGGCGAGCATCGGCTCCATCAGGGCCGAGTGGAAGGCGTGCGAGACGGTCAGACGGCGAAGCTTGCGGCCCTCGGCCTTCCAGCGCGCGGCGTACTCCTCGATCGTTTCGACCGGTCCGGAAACCACCACGGAGGTCGGGCCGTTGACGGCCGCGACATCCAGCCGGTCGCCGATCGCGTCGCGGACCTCGGCCTCGGCGGCCTGGACGGCGAGCATCGCGCCGCCCTCGGGCAGCGCGTCCATCAGCCGGCCGCGCGCCGCCGCCAGGGCGCACGCGTCCGCCAGCGAGAGAACACCCGCCACATGGGCGGCCGCCACCTCACCGATCGAGTGGCCGAGCAGCACGTCCGGGACCACGCCCCAGGACTCCAGCAGCCGGAACGAGGCCACCTCGACCGCGAACAGCCCGGCCTGCGCCCACACCGTACGGTCCAGGTCCTCGACGCCGTCGAGGACGACCTCGCGCACCGACCGCCCGAGCTTCCCGTCCAGCTCCGCACAGACCGCGTCGAAGGCCGCCGCGAACACCGGGAAGGCCTCGTACAGCTCCCGGCCCATCCCGACCCGCTGCGCGCCCTGCCCCGTGAACAGGAACGCCGTGCGGCCCTCGGTCGCGATCCCGGTGACGACCCCGCCCGAGGGGCGGCCGTCCGCCAGCGCGGCCAGGCCGTCCAGCAGCGCCGCCCGGTCGTCGCCGAGCACCACCGCACGGTGGGCCAGCCCGGTCCGCCCGGTGGCCAGCGACCACGCCACGTCCTGCGGACGGGCCCCGGACTCCAGCGCCTCGGGCTCCAACTCCCCTGCCAGGCGGGCCGCCTGGGCCTTCAGGGCCCCGGCGCTCTGCGCCGACACCACCCACGGCGTCGGCCCGGTCGCGTCTCCGACCGGCGCCATCTCCTCGGCCGGCGCCTGCTCCAGCACCACATGCGCGTTGGTGCCGCTGATCCCGAAGGACGACACACCCGCCCGGCGCGGACGGTCCGCCGCCGGCCACGGGCGGGCCTCGGTCAGCAGCTCGACCGCGCCCTCCGACCAGTCCACCTCGGAGGTCCGCTGCTCGGCGTGCAGGGTGGCCGGGAGCGTCCCGTGCCGCATCGCCTGCACCATCTTGATGACGCCCGCCACACCGGCCGCCGCCTGGGTGTGCCCGATGTTCGACTTGATCGAGCCCAGCCAGAGCGGCTCGTCGCCGCGGCCCTGGCCGTAGGTGGCCAGCAGCGCCTGCGCCTCGATCGGGTCCCCGAGCCGGGTCCCCGTCCCGTGCGCCTCCACCGCGTCCACCTCGGCCGCCTCCAGGCGGGCGTCGGCCAGTGCCTGCCGGATCACCCGCTCCTGCGCGGGCCCGTTCGGCGCGGTGAGGCCGTTGGACGCACCGTCCTGGTTGACCGCGCTGCCGCGCACCACCGCGAGCACCTGGTGCCCGTTGCGACGGGCGTCCGACAGCCGCTCGACCAGCAGCAGGCCGACCCCTTCGGACATCCCGGTGCCGTCGGCGTCGGCCGAGAAGGCCTTGCAGCGACCGTCCGAGGCCAGGCCGCCCTGCCGGTCGAACTCCGTGATCACGCCGGGCGTGGCGAGGGTGGTCACGCCGCCGGCCAGCGCCAGGTCGCACTCGCCGCCGCGCAGCGCCCGCACCGCGAGGTGCAGCGCCACCAGCGAGGAGGAGCAGGCGGTGTCGACCGTCATGGCCGGGCCCTCCAGCCCGAACACGTAGGCCAGTCGGCCGGAGGCGATGCTGGTCGCGCTGCCGGTCATCAGGTGGCCGAGCGCGCTGTCCGGGATCTGCATGCCGAGGCCGTAGTGGGACGCCGCCGCGCCGACGAAGACGCCGGTGGAGCGGTTGCCGAGGTCGGCGGCCACGATGCCGGCGTCCTCGAAGGCCTCCCAGGCGGTCTCCAGCAGCAGGCGCTGCTGGGGGTCCATCGCCAGCGCCTCGCGCGGCGAGATCCCGAACAGGCCGGCGTCGAACTCGGTGGCGCCGTCCACGAATCCGCCCCGGGCGGCCTGTCCGTGCACCACGTCGAGGGGCCAGCCGCGGTCGGCCGGGAAGGCGGCGGTGCCGTCCTCGCCGGCGGCCACCAGCCGCCACAGGTCGGCCGGGGAGGCGACGCCGCCGGGCAGCCGGCAGGCCATGCCGACGATCGCGATCGGCTCGCCGGGGTCGGCCGTCGGCGCCGGCGCGGCGACGGCGGGGGCCGGTGCGCTCTCGCCCAGCAGCCTGGTGGCCAGGTGGTCGGCGAGCGCGGTCGGGTTCGGGTGGTCGAACACCGTGGTGGCGGGCAGCCGCAGGCCGGTCGCGGCGTTGAGCCGGTTGCGCAGTTCGACCGCGGTCAGCGAGTCGAAGCCGAGGTCGCGGAAGGCCTGCCGGGCGCCGATCGCCTCGGCGTCCGCGTAGCCGAGCACGGTGCCGGCGTTGCCGCGGACCAGGTCGAGCAGGATCTGCCGGCGCCGGCTCGCGGAGGCGTTGCGCAGTTGTCCGGCCAGGGTTCCGGTGTCGCCGGCCTCGCGCTCGGCGGCGCGGCGCACCGCGGGCCGGATCAGGCCGCGCAGCAGTGCCGGGACCTCGCCGCCGCCGGTGCGGTCCAGGGCGACCGGCACCAGGTGCGGGGCGGGCAGGGCGGTGGCCGCGTCGAAGAGGGCGAGGCCCTGTCCGCTGTCCAGGGCGGTGCCGAGCTTGTCGGTCCGCGCGTCGGCGCCCGGGTTCAGGTGCCGGGTCATCTCGCTGGCCTCCTGCCACAGGCCCCAGGCCAGTGACTGGGCGGGCAGCCCGAGGGCGCGCCGGTGGGAGGCGAGGGCGTCCAGGAAGGCGTTGGCCGCCGCGTAGTTGGCCTGGCCGCCGGTGCCGAAGGTGGCGGAGGCGGAGGAGTACAGCACGAACATCGCGAGGTCGCGGTCGGCGGTCAGCTCGTGCAGGTTGACGGCGGCGTCGACCTTGGGCCGCAGGACGGCCTCGACCCGCTCGGGGGTCATCGCGTCGAACACGCCGTCGTCCAGGGTGCCGGCCGCGTGGATGACGCCGGTGAGCGGGTGCTCGGCGGGGATCGCGGCGAGCACCGCGGCCAGCGCCTCGCGGTCGGCGGCGTCGCAGGCCGCGAGGGTCGCCTCGGCGCCCAGGTCCCGCAGCTCGTCGGCGAGTTCGGCAGCTCCCGGGCCGTCGGCGCCGCGCCGGCTGAGCAGCAGCAGGTGCCGCACGCCGTGCTCGGCGACCAGGTGGCGGGCCAGCAGCCCGCCCAGGGTGCCGGTGCCGCCGGTGATCAGGACGGTGCCCTCGGGGTCGAGCGGCACCGGGACGGTGACCACGTTCTTGCCGACGTGCTTGGCCTGGCTGATGTGCCGGAACACGGCGGGCGCCTCGCGGACGTCCCACGCGGTGATCGGCAGCAGCCGCAGCGCACCGGACTCGAACAGGCCGATGATCTCCGCCGTGATCTCCCGGACCCGCTCCGGGCCGGCCTCCGCGGGGTTGAACGCCCGGTAGCGCACGCCGTGGTCGGTGGCGACCTGCTCGGCGTCGCGCGGGTCGGCCTTGCCCATGTCGGCGAAGCGCCCGCCCTCGGTGAGCAGCCGCAGCGAGGCGTCGACGAACTCGCCGGCCAGCGAGTTGAGTACCACGTCCACGCCGCGTCCGCCGGTGGCGGTACGGAAGGACTCCTCGAAGGCGAGGTCGCGGGAGGAGGCGATGTGGGCGTCGTCCAGACCGGCGGCGCGCAGCGCGTCCCACTTGCCGGGGTTGGCGGTGCCGTACACCTCCAGCCCCAGGTGGCGGGCCAGTTGGACGGCGGCCATGCCGACGCCACCGGCCGCCGCGTGCACCAGCACCGACTCCCCCGGCCGGGCGGCGGCCACGTCGACCAACCCGTAGTACGCGGTCAGGAAGGCGACGGGCACCGAGGCGGCCTCGGTGAAGGTCCAGCCGGCCGGGATCCGGGCCAGCAGCCGCCGGTCGGTGACCGCCCGGTCGGCGAGGCCGCCGCCGTCGAAGTGGCCGAACACCCGGTCGCCGACGGCCAGATCGGTGACGGCGGCGCCGACCTCGGTCACCACACCGGCGGCCTCGGCGCCCATCACGGCCCGGTCGGGGTACATGCCGAGCGCGAGCAGCACGTCGCGGAAGTTCACACCGGCCGCACGGACGGCGATCCGCACCTGGTCGGCGCCCAGCGGGGCGTCGGCCTCGGCGGCGGGCACCAGGGCGAGGGCTTCCAGGGTGCCCTCCTCGGTGACGTCCAGGCGCCAGGCGCCGGGCCCGTCGGGGGCGGTGAGGCCGTGGGCGGCGCTCTGCCGGACGAGCCGGGGGGCGCGGGCCCCGCCCTCGCGCAGGGCGAGCTGCGGTTCGTCCTGGACGGTGGCCCAGGCCTGCCAGTCGGCGTCCTGGCCGGCCGGGTCGCGGTCCAGCAGCAGCACGCGGCCGGGGTGCTCCGACTGGGCGGAGCGCAGCAGGCCCCACACGGCCGCGCCGGCCAGGTCGGTCACCGGCTGCCCGGGGGCGGCCGGGACGGCGCCGCGGGTGACGACCACCAGCCGGGTGTCGGCGAAGCGGTCGGCGGCGAGGAACTCCTGGACGGTGCGCAGGACTTCGGTGGTGGTCCGGCGGACGGCCAGGGCCGTTCCGTCGTCGGATGCGGCGGGCGGCAGGGTCAGCACGACCACCGGGGGCGTCGCGCCGTCCTCGACGGCGTCGATCCCCCGCCAGTGCGAGGTGTCGGGCCGGGCCGGGGCCGGCTGCGCCAGCGGGGTCCAGTCGACGGTGAACAGGGCGTCGTGGACGGCGCGTTCGCCGGCCCGCCGCAGCGTCGCGGCGGCGACCTCGCGCAGGGTCAGCGAGGCGATGTCGATCACCGGCGCGCCGGTGGGGTCGGCGGCGTGCAGGGCGGCGCCGTCCGCGCGGACGGTCAGCGCGACCCGGAGCACGGTGGCCCCGGTGGCCCGGAGGTGGACGCCGTCGAAGGAGAACGGCAGCCGGGTGCCGGCGGCGGGGTCGGCGGCGAGGCCGATGGCGTGCAGGGCGGCGTCCAGCAGTGCGGGGTGCATGCCGAAGCCCTCGGCCCGGACGTCCTGGGGCAGGGCGACCTCGGCGTAGACGGTGCTGCCGTCGCGCCAGGCGGCGCGCAGGCCCTGGAAGGCGGGGCCGTAGCCGTAGCCGGCCTCGGTGAGCGCCTGGTAGAAGCCCTCGACCTCGACCGGCCGGGCCCCGACGGGCGGCCAGACCGCGAGGTCGGGGCCGTCCTGCGGGGCGGTGGCGGCCGGGGCGAGGACGCCGGTGGCGTGGCGGACCAGCTCGGTGCCGGCGGCGTCCGGGCGGGAGAAGACCTCGAAGGTCCGGCAGCCGGTGTCGTCGGCGGTGCCCACGCTCACCTGGACCGCGACGCCGCCCTGGGCGGGCAGCACCAGCGGCGCCTGGAGCACCAGTTCGGACAGCAGGGCGCAGTCGGCCCGCTCACCGGCGGCCAGCGCCATCTCCACGAAGGCGGTGCCCGGCACCAGCACGTCGCCGTGCACCGCGTGGTCGGCCAGCCAGTCCTGGCCGGCCGCGCTCAGCCGTCCGGTCAGGACCAGGGCTCCGCCGGGCAGCGGGACGGCGGCGCCCAGCAGGGCGTGCTCGGTGACGACCTGGCCGACCGTGCTCAGGTCGCCGGCGGCGACCACGGCCCGCGGCCAGTACCGCTCCCGCTGGAAGGCGTAGCTGGGCAGCTCGACCCGGCGGCCCGCGGGCACGACCGGGGTGAAGTCGACGGACGCCCCGGCGGTCCAGGCCTCGGCCAGGGCCGTCAGCAGCTGCTCGGGGCCGCCCCGGTCGCGCCGCAGCGTGCCCAGCGCGGCCGCGTCGGCGCCGGCGGCGTCGGCGCTCTCCTGCACGCCGACGGTCAGCACCGGGTGGGGGCTGCACTCGACGAACACCGAGCGGCCGTCGGCCAGCAGGGCGCGGGTGGCCTGCTCGAACAGGACGGTGGAGCGCAGGTTGTCGTACCAGTACCCGGCGTCCATCCCCGCGGTGTCGATCGGCTCACCGGTCAGCGTCGAGTAGAGCGGCACCGTGGAGGTGGTCGGGCTGATCTCGGCCAGCTCCGTCAGGACCCGTTCGCGGACCCGCTCCACCTGGGCGGAGTGCGAGGCGTAGTCCACCGGGATCCGGCGGGCCCGCACCTCCCGCTCCTCGCAGAGCGCCATCAGCGCGTCCAGCGCGCCCGGCTCGCCCGAGACCACCGTCGAGGACGGCCCGTTGAACGCGGCCACCGAGATCCGGCCGTCGAAGCCGGCGATCAGCCCCTCGGCGGTCTCCTGGCCGACCGCCAGCGACACCATGCCGCCGTCACCGGCCAGTTCGATCAGCGCCCGGCTGCGCAGCGCGACCACCTTGGCACCGTCCTCGACGGACAGCGCACCGGCCACCACTGCGGCGGCGATCTCGCCCTGCGAGTGACCGATCACGGCCGACGGCTCCACACCGTGCGCCCGCCACACCTCCGCCAGCGACACCATCACGGCCCACAGCACCGGCTGGACCACGTCCACCCGGGACAGCAGCTCCTCGTCGTCCAGGGCCTCGGTGAGCGACCAGTCGGTGTACGGCGCCAGCGCCGCCTCGCACTCGGCCAGCCGGGCCGCGAACACCGGTGCGGCGGCGGCCAGTTCACGCCCCATGCCGAGCCACTGCGAACCCTGGCCCGGGAAGACGAACACCACGTCGCCGGGAACCGCCCGGCCCTTCACGACGCCCTCGCCGTCGAGGGTGCCCAGGCCGTCCAGCAGGGCGGCCCGGTCGGCGCCCAGCACCACGGCGCGGTGCTCCAGGGCGGCCCGGGACAGCAGCGAGCGGGCCACCTCCGGCCCCGCGAGCTCGGGGCGCCCGGCCGCGAACTCCCGTAGCCGCTCGGCCTGTTCGGTGAGCGCGGCCAGGGTGCGGCCCGACAGCAGCCAGGGCTGGGGGCCATCGGCGGCCTCGGGCTCCACGGTCCCGACGACCGGCACGGACTCCAGGATGACGTGGGCGTTGGTGCCGCTGATCCCGAAGGAGGACACCGCCGCCCGGCGCGGCCGGTCGAGCTCCGGCCACGGCCGGGCCTCGGTGAGCAGCTCCACCGCCCCGGCCGACCAGTCCACGTGCGGGGACGGCGCGTCCACGTGCAGGGTCGCGGGCAGCAGGCCGTTGCGCAGCGCCTGCACCATCTTGATCACACCCGCCACACCGGCGGCGGCCTGGGCGTGGCCGATGTTGGTCTTCACCGAGCCGAGCCAGAGCGGCTCACCGGCGCGCTCCTGGCCGTAGGTCGCGAGCAGTGCCTGCGCCTCGATCGGGTCGCCGAGCCGGGTGCCGGTGCCGTGCGCCTCGACGGCGTCCACCTCGGCTGCGGTCAGTCCGGCGTTGGCCAGGGCCTGCCGGATCACCCGCTGCTGGGCGGGGCCGTTGGGCGCGGCGAGGCCGTTGGAGGCGCCGTCCTGGTTGATGGCGCTGCCACGGATCACCGCGAGCACCTGGTGGCCGTTGCGGCGCGCCTCGGACAGCCGCTCCAGCACCAGGATGCCGACGCCCTCGGCCCAGGAGGTGCCGTCGGCGGCGGCCGCGAAGGCCTTGCACCGGCCGTCGGCCGCCAGGCCGTTCTGCTTGTCGAACTCGGCGAACACCCCCGGGGAGACCATCACGGCGACACCGCCGGCGAGCGCCAGCTCGCACTCGCCGCGGCGCAGCGACTGGGCGGCCAGGTGCAGGGCGACCAGCGAGGAGGAGCAGGCCGTGTCCACGGTGACCGCGGGGCCCTCCAGGCCGAAGGTGTACGCGATCCGGCCGGACAGCACGCTGCTGACGGTGCCGGTGAGCAGGTGGCCCTCGACGTTGGCGGGCATCTCCATGCCGAGGCCGTAGCCGGAGGCGGAGGCGCCGATCACCACGCCGGTGGACGAGTGGCCGAGCGAGTACGGGTCGATGCCGGCGTTCTCGAACGCCTCCCAGGCCGTCTCCAGCACCAGGCGCTGCTGCGGGTCCATCGCGAGGGCCTCGCGCGGCGAGATGCCGAACATGCCGGCGTCGAAGTCGGTGGCGTCCTCGACGAAGCCGCCGCGCCGGACGTAGCCGCCGCCCTCGGGCCAGCCGCGGTCGGTGGGGAATCCGGTGACACCGTCCCGGCCCTCGGTGACCATCGCCCACAGCTGCTCGGCCGAGCGGACCCCGCCCGGGTAACGGCAGCTCATGCCGACGATCGCGATCGGCTCGTCGTCCGCCGCGGCCGCCACCGGGCGCGCCGGCCGGGCCTCGTCGGGGGTGCCGAACAGCTCGCCGAGCAGGTACTCGGTCAGCGCGGCCGGCGTCGGGTGGTCGAAGACCAGCGTCGCCGCCAGCTTCAGGCCGGTCTCCGCGCCGAGCCGGTTGCGCAGCTCCACGGCGGTCAGCGAGTCGAAGCCCAGGTCGCGGAAGGCGCGTCGCGGCGCCACCGCCTCGGTCGACGGGCGTCCCAGCACCAGCGCGGTGCGGTCCCGGACCACCTCCAGCAGCAGCCGGGACCGCTCCCCCTCGGGCGCGGCGGCGAGCGAGTCCCGCAACTCCGAGGCGGGGGCGGACGATCCGGTGTCCCCGGCCGCGTCGTCCCGGTCGGCCAGGCCGCTCAGCAGCGGGCTGGGCCGGCCGGAGACGAAGGCGGGCCCGAACCGCTCCCAGTCGACGTCCGCGACGGCCACGCAGCCCTCGTCCCGGTCGACGACCCCGGCCAGCGCCCGGATCGCCGCCGTACGGTCCAGCGCGGACAGGCCGCGGCGGCGCAGGTAGTCCTCGAAGCCGGCGTCCGCGGCCATGCCGGCCTCGGCCCACGGGCCCCAGGCGACCGAGGTCCCGGCCAGGCCGCGGGCCCGCCGGGCCTCCACCAGCGCGTCCAGGAAGGCGTTCCCGGCCGCGTAGGCGCCCTGGCCGCCGCTGCCCCAGGTGGCGGCGATGGAGGAGAAGACCACGAACAGGTCGACGTCCCCGGCCAGTTCGTCCAGGAGCGCGGCCCCGGCGGCCTTGCCGCCGATCACCTCGGCGACGGCCTCGGCGTCGGTCTCCATCAACGGGCCCGGCGCGCCGACCCCGGCGGTGTGCACCACGCCGCTCAGCGGGTGCTCGGCCGGGATCCCGGCCAGCAGCCCGGACAGCGCCTCCCGGTCGGTCACGTCGCAGGCGGCGACGGTCACCCGGGTGCCCAGCGCGGTCAGTTCGGCCACCAGCTCGTCCGCTCCCGGCGCGGCCGGGCCGCGGCGGCTGGTCAGCAGCAGGTGCGGCACGCCCCGCCCGGCCAGCCAGCGCGCCACGTCCCCGCCGAGGGCGCCCGTGCCGCCGGTGATCAGGACGGTGCCGTCGGTGCTCCACTCCGCTGCGGGGGCCCCGGGCAGCGGTGCCCGGACCACCCGGCGGCCGAGCACCCGCGCCCCGCGCAGGGCCAGCTGGTCCTCCCCGCCCGCACCCGCGAGCAGCGCCGCCAGCCGGCGGCCCTCCTCGGCGGTGACGGTCTCCGGCAGGTCGACCAACCCGCCCCAGCGGCCGGGGTGTTCGAGCGCCGCGACCCGGCCGAGGCCCCACAGCAGGGACTGCTCGGGGGACGGCGACCGGTCCTCGTCCCCGGTCGACACCGCGCCCCGGGTCAGGCACCAGAGCGGAGCCTGCGAGCCCGCGTCCCCGAGTGCCTGGACCAGCAGCAGCAGGGCGCCGAGGTCGGCGGGCACCGGAAGGCCCGCGGCGGCCGAACCGGCCACGAACACCACGCCGGCGAAGTCCTCGGCGGCCAGCCGCCCGGCGAGGGCGGGCCGGTCCCCGGTCAACGGCAGCCGGGTGACCCGCGCACCGGCGGCCAGCAGCGCGGCGGCCACGTCCTCGGCGGCCGCGGACTCGTCCGCGGTGGCGAGCAGCCAGGTGCCGTTCGGCCCGGCGGCGTCCGGCAGCGGCAGCGGCTGCCACTCCACCCGGTAGCGCCAGGAGTCGACCACCGCCTCCTGGCGGCGCGAGCGCCGCCACGCGGAGAGCGCCGGGACGACGCCGTCCAGCACCTCCGGGGTGTCCGACAGCCGCAGGGTGGCGGCCAGTTCCGGGACGTCGGCGCGCTCCACGGCCGCCCAGAAGCGGGCGTCCTCGGCCGAACCGGGCGCGTCGAGCGGGACGTCGGGCCAGTAGCGCTCGCGCTGGAAGGCGTACGTCGGCAGGTCGAGGCGGCGCCCGGCCGACAGCACGGACCGCCAGTCGAGTTCGGCGCCGGTC
The DNA here is from genome assembly GCF_042798815.1 of Kitasatospora sp. NPDC057738. Lineage (NCBI taxonomy): Bacteria > Bacillati > Actinomycetota > Actinomycetes > Kitasatosporales > Streptomycetaceae > Kitasatospora > Kitasatospora sp. NPDC057738. The sequence goes on from NZ_JBHVJT010000016.1 coordinate 117,183, forward strand.
GTCCACAGGGTGGCGAGCGCGGTCAGCGCGGTCTCGGACTCCGCGCGGTCACGGCGCATCAGCGGGGCGACCACGCCCTCGGCCGCCTGCTGCCCGACCAGACCCGACAGCACGGCGTCCGGGCCCAGCTCCACGAACCGGGTCACGCCCTCACGGTGCAGGGCGTCGACGCCGTCGGCGAAGCGGACGGCCTCCCGGACCTGCCGGACCCAGTAGTCGGGGGTGGTGAGCAGGCCGGGCTCGGCGATCCCGCCGGTCAGGTTGGAGACGACGGGAATGCTCGGCTCGGCGAAGGTCAACTCCGCGAGGACGGAGGCGAATTCGGTGAGCATCGGCTCCATCAGGGCCGAGTGGAAGGCGTGCGAGACCGTCAGCCGGCGGATCTTGCGACCCTCGGCCGACCAACGCGCGGCGAACTCCTCGACCACCTCCGCCGGACCCGAAACCACCAGCGAGGTCGGGCCGTTGACGGCCGCCACGTCCAGCCGGTCACCGATCTCCGAACGCACCTCCGCCTCGGTGGCCTGCACCGCCAGCATCGCCCCGCCGCTCGGCAACGCGTCCATCAGCCGACCGCGCGCCGCCACCAGGGCGCACGCGTCCGCCAGCGAGAACACGCCCGCCACATGGGCGGCCGCCACCTCACCGATCGAGTGGCCGAGCAGGAAATCCGGGACCACTCCCCAGGATTCGAGCAACCGGAAGGACGCCACCTCGACGGCGAACAGCCCGGCCTGCGCCCACACCGTCCGGTCCAGATCCTCGACGCCGTCGAGGACGACCTCCCGCACCGACCGACCGAGCCTCGCGTCCAGCTCCGCACAGACCGCGTCGAAGGCCGTCGCGAAGGCGGGGAAAGCCTCGTAGAGGTCCCGGCCCATGCCGACCCGCTGCGCACCCTGCCCGGTGAACAGGAACGCCGTCCGCCCCTCCACCGCGACACCCGCGACCACGCCGCCCGTCGGACGCCCGTCCGCCAGCGCGCCGAGGCCGTCCAGCAGCCCCTCACGGCCACCGGTGCCCAGCACCACCGCGCGGTGGGCCAGCGCGGCCCGGGTCGTCGCCAGGGACCACGCCGCGTCGCCCGCGTCCACGTCCGGCCCGAACCGCTCGGCCAGCCGCGCCGCCTGGCCCCGCAGCGCCTGCGCGCTCTGCGCCGACACCGGCCACGCCACCGGGCGGACGCCCTGCCCGGGCGCCTCCGGCTCCGTCCGCGGCTCGGCCTCGGCCACGGCCGGGCTCTCCTCGATGAGCACATGGGCGTTGGTACCGCTGACGCCGAATGCGGAGACGCCGATCCGCCGGGTCCGCTCCGCCTGCGGCCAGGGCCGGGCCTCGGTCAGCAGCTCGACGCCGCCGCCCGTCCACTCGACGTGCGGGGTGGGCGCGTCCACGTGCAGGGTGGCCGGGAGCACGCCGTTGCGCAGCGCCAGCACGCTCTTGATCACGCCGACCGCGCCGGCCGCGGCCTGGGTGTGGCCGACGTTGGACTTCAGCGAGCCGAGCAGCAGCGGCCGGTCGGCCGCGCGGCCCCGGCCGTAGACGGCCTGCAGCGCCTCGGCCTCGATCGGGTCGCCGAGGCGGGTGCCGGTGCCGTGCGCCTCCACGGCGTCCACGTCGGCCGCCTCCAGCCGGGCGTTGGCCAGCGCCTGCCGGATCACCCGCTCCTGCGAGGGACCGTTCGGCGCCGTCAGACCGTTGGACGCACCGTCCTGGTTGACCGCGCTGCCCCGGACCACCGCCAGCACCTCGTGCCCGTTGCGGCGGGCGTCGGAGAGCCGCTCCAGCAGCAGGACGCCGACGCCCTCGGACCAGCCGGTGCCGTCCGCCGCCGCCGCGAAGGACTTGCAGCGGCCGTCGGCGGCCAGGCCGCCCTGCTTGCCGAACTCGGCGAAGGCGGCCGGGGTGCTGATCACCGCGACGCCGCCGACCAGCGCCAGGCCGCACTCTCCCTGGCGCAGCGACTGGACCGCCAGGTGCAGCGCCACCAGCGCGGAGGAGCACGCGGTGTCCACAGTGACCGCCGGGCCCTCCAGCCCGAAGACGTACGAGAGCCGGCCGGAGAGCACCCCGCTCGCGGTGCCGGTCAGGTGGTATCCCGCGGTGTTCTCCGGGAGCCGGCCGGCTCCGTCGTAGCCGGACGGGGAGGCGCCGACGAAGACGCCGGTCGCCGTGCCGGCCACCGACTGGGGATCGATGCCCGCCCGTTCGAAGGTCTCCCAGGCGACCTCCAGCAGCAGCCGCTGCTGCGGGTCCATCGCCAGCGCCTCGCGCGGGTTGATGCCGAACAGCTCGGCGTCGAACCCGGTCGCGTCGCCGAGGAAGCCGCCCCGGCGGGCGTAATCACGACTGCCGGGGAAGGACTCCTCCCAGCCGCGGTCGGTCGGGAACCCGCCGATCGCGTCGGTGCCGTCCGCGACCAGCCGCCACAGGTCCTCCGGGCCGGTGACGCCGCCCGGCAGCCGGCAGCCCAGCGCGACGATCGCGATCGGCTCGCGGGCGGCCGCCTGGATCTCCCGGTTCTGCCTGCGCAGGCGCTCGACCTCCTTGAGGGAGGCCCGAAGTGCTTCGACCGCCTTGTCACCGCGGGTGTTCATCGATTTCTCCATGGCTCAGGCGTCGTCTCGTTCGGTGTTCAGGGCCATCTCGATCAGCGCGTCGGCGTCCAGATCGTCCAGGTCGTCCAGATCATCAAGGTCGTCCGACCCGACCGGCACGTCCGGACCGTCCGGCTGGTCCGGGCCGTCGGGCCGGTCGGGTGTCCCGGGTGTGCCCGACGGCGCCGGGTCCGCCAGGCTCAGCAGGGTGTCCATCAGTCCGGCCTCCCGCAGCCGCTCGATCGGGATGGCCGCCAGCGCCGCGCGGACCGCCGCCTCGTCCGGGCCGGCGGGCCGCTCCTCGACCAGGACGCCCAGTTCCTCGCCGAGGAAGGCGGCCACCCGCTGGGGGGTGCGGTGGTTGAACACCAGGCTCGGCGGCAGGCGCAGGCCGGTCACCCGGCTCAGCCGGTTGCGCAGCTCGACCGCGGTCAAGGAGTCGAAGCCGAGGTCCTTGAACGCCTGGCCGGCCGCGACGGAGCGGCCGTCCTGGTAGCGCAGCACGGTGGCCGCCTCGGCCCGCACCACGTCGACCAGGATCTGCGGGCGCCGGCGCGGGGGTGGCGTCGCCCGCAAGGAGGCGAGGGCGGACGCCTCGTCGGCGTCTCCCGTCGCCGCCGGCTCCGCGCCCGCGGCCGCCGCCGGCTCGTCCAGCAGCTCGTGCAGCAGCGGGCTGGGCCGGGCGGAGGTGAACGCCGCGCCGAAGACATCCCAGTCCACGTCGGCCACGGTCAGACCGCTCTCCGCCCGGTCCACGGCCTGGGCGAGGGCCTGGACGCCGAGTTCGGGATCCATCGGGGTGACGCCGCGGCGCAGCAGACCGCCGGTGTCCCCGCTGACGGCCAGTCCGGCGCCCGCCCACGCTCCCCAGGCCACCGAGGTGCCGGCCAGGCCGCGGGCCCGGCGGTGCTCCACCAGGGCGTCCAGGAAGGCGTTGCCCGCCGCGTACGCGCCCTGTCCGCCGCCGCCCCAGACCGCGGCGATCGAGGAGAAGACGACGAACTGCTCCAGGTCGAGCCCGGCGGTCAGCTCGTGCAGGTGCACCGCTCCCCCGAGCTTCGCGGCCAGCACCGCGTCGAGCCCGTCGGCGTCGGCCTCGTCCAGCCGGCCCAGGCCGTCGACCCCGGCGGCGTGCAGCACGGCGGTCAGCGGCAGGTCCTGCGGCACGGCGGCCAGCACGCGGGCCAGGGCGTCGCGGTCGGCCACGTCGCACGCGGCGAGGGTGACCCGGCTGCCGTACCCGGCCAGTTCGGCCGCGAGCTCCCGCGCGCCGGGGGTGTCCGCGCCGCGCCGGCCGAGCAGCACCAGGTGCGCGGCGCCGCGCCGGGCCAGCCACCGGGCGGAGTCGGCGCCGAGCGCGCCCAGCCCGCCGGTCACCAGGACCGTTCCGGTGGGCCGCCAGCCCTCGGGCGCCGGAACGGCGGTGTCCAGCGGGGCGCGCACCAGTCGGCGGGCCAGCAGGCCCGTCCCGCGGATCGCGACCTGGTCCTCGCCGGGGTCCTCGCCGAGCAGGACGGTCAGCAGGTCGCCGGCACGGGCGTCCACGGTGACCGGCAGGTCGACCAGGCCGCCCCAGCGCTCCGGGTTCTCCAGCGCGGCCACCCGGCCGAGGCCCCAGACCGACGCCTGGGCCGGGCTGTCCAGCGGATCGTCCCCGCCGGTGCGGACGGCGCCCCGGGTGGCCACCCAGAGCGGCGCCCCGATCCCCGCGCGGCCGAGCGCCTGGAGCAGGGCCACGGTGGCGGCGGTGCCCTCGGGCAGCGCCGATCCGGGCAGCGCGGAGCCGACGGCGGCGGTCAGCGACAGGACGCCGGAGACCTCACCCGCCGCTCCGGCCGCCTCGGCGAGCCGGGCGGCCAGCGCGTCCCGGCCGGTGCCCGGGTCGACCACGACGGTGACCTCGGCCCCGGCGGAGCGGAGCGCGGCGGTGGCCCACTCGGTCAGCTCGGAGTCCTGCGGCGCGACGACCAGCCAGCCGCCGTCCAGCAGCCCCGTGGCGGGCAGGCCGGTCAGCGGCGTCCAGTCGACGCGGTAGCGCCAGCCGTCGATCGTCGCGTCCCGGCGACGCCGGGTCCGCCACGCGGCGAGCGCGGGCACGACCGGGTCCAGCGCCTGCGGGCCGAGGTCCAGCGTGTCGGCCAGCTCCGCCAGGTCGCCGCGCTCCACGGCGGCCCAGAACCCGGCCTCCGCCGGGTCCGCCGGGTCGGCGTCCTGCGGCTTGCCGGCCGGGGCCTGGGCCGGGTCCGGCCAGTAGCGGTCCCGTTGGAAGGCGTAGGTCGGCAGCGGAAGGTGACGGGAGGCGGGCAGCAGCGCGGACCAGTCGATCGCGGCGCCCGCCGTCCAGAGCACGGCCAGCGCGGTCAGGACGGTCTCGCGGCCGTCCCGGTCCTTGCGCAGCAGCGGCACGCCGACCGCGTCGGGCGCGCTCTGCGCGGCGAGCGCGGTCAGCACACCGTCCGGACCCAGCTCGACGAGACGGGTCACGCCCTCGCGGTGCAGGGCCTCGACGCCGTCGGCGAAGCGGACGGCCTCCCGGACCTGCCGGACCCAGTAGTCGGGGGTGGTGAGCAGGCCGGGCTCGGCGATCCCGCCGGTCAGGTTGGAGACGATCGGGATGCGCGGCTCGTTGAAGGTCAACTCCGCGAGGACGGCGGCGAATTCTTCGAGCATCGGCTCCATCAGGGCCGAGTGGAAGGCGTGCGAGACGGTCAGCCGGCTGGTCTTGCGGCCCTCGGCCTTCCAGCGCGCGGCGTACTCCTCGATCGTTTCGACCGGACCCGAAACCACCACGGAGGTCGGGCCGTTGACGGCCGCGACGTCCAGGCGGTCGCCGATCGCCTCGCAGACCTCGGGCTCGGTGGCCTGCACCGCCAGCATCGCTCCGCCCTCGGGCAGCGCCTGCATCAGCCGGCCGCGCGCGGCCACCAGGGCGCACGCGTCGGCGAGCGAGAACACGCCCGCCGCATGGGCGGCCGCGATCTCACCGATCGAGTGCCCGAGCAGGAACTCCGGTGCCACGCCCCAGGATTCGAGCAGCCGGAACGACGCCACCTCGACCGCGAACAGCCCGGCCTGCGCCCACACCGTACGGTCCAGATCCTCGACGCCCTCGAACACCACGTCCTTCACCGGCCGGTCCAGCAGCAGGTCGAACTCCGCGCAGACCGCGTCGAAGGCCGCCGCGAAGGCGGGGAACGCCTCGTACAGGTCCCGGCCCATGCCGACCCGCTGCGCACCCTGACCGGTGAACAGGAACGCCGTCCGGCCCTCGGTCGCGATCCCGGAGACGACCCCGCCCGAGGAGCGCCCGTCCGCCAGCGCGGCCAGACCGTCCAGCAGTGCCGCCCGGTCGTCGCCGAACACCACCGCACGGTGCTCCAGCACGGCCCGGGAGAGCAGCGTCCCCGCCACCTCCACCGGCGCGAACTCCGGCTCCCCGCCGAGGAATTCGGCCATCCGCCCGGCCTGCGCCGCCAGCGCGCCGGCCGAGCGTCCCGACACGAGCCAGGGCAGCACGCCCTGGGTGCTCTCCGTCTCCTCGACCACCACCGCCGGAGCCGCCTCCAGGATCACGTGGGCGTTGGTGCCGCTGATCCCGAAGGAGGACACACCCGCGCGACGCGGGCGACCGGCCTCCGGCCACGGCCGGGCCTCGGTCAGCAGTTCCACCGCGCCCGCCGACCAGTCCACCTCGGAGGTCCGCTGCTCCGCGTGCAACGTCGCCGGGAGCACGCCGTGCCGCAGCGCCTGCACCATCTTGATGACGCCCGCCACACCGGCCGCCGCCTGGGTGTGGCCGATGTTGGACTTGATCGAGCCCAGCCACAGCGGCTCGTCACCGCGGCCCTGGCCGTAGGTGGCGAGCAGCGCCTGCGCCTCGATCGGGTCGCCCAGGCTGGTACCGGTGCCGTGCGCCTCGACGGCGTCCACCTCGGCGGCCGTCAGCCCGGCGCTCGCCAGGGCCTGCCGGATCACCCGCTGCTGAGCCGGACCGTTCGGCGCGGTCAGACCGTTGGACGCGCCGTCCTGGTTGACCGCGCTGCCCCGCACCACCGCCAGCACCTGGTGCCCGAGCCGCCGGGCGTCCGACAGCCGCTCGACCACCAGCACGCCGACGCCCTCGCCCCAGCCCGTACCGTCCGCGCCGGCCGCGAAGGGCTTGCAGCGGCCGTCCGCCGCCAGCCCGCCCTGCCGGGCGAACTCGGTGAACACTCCGGAGCCGGTCATCACCGTCACCCCGCTCGCGAGGGCCAGGTCGCACTCGCCGGAACGCAGCGCCTGCGCCGCGAGGTGCAGCGCGACCAGCGAGGACGAGCAGGCCGTGTCCACGGTCATCGCCGGGCCCTCCAGCCCGAACGCGTACGCCACCCGGCCGGACAGGACGCTGGTCGCGCCACCGGTCAGCCTGTGCCCCTCGGTGTCCTGGGGCAGGTCCACGTCGACGCCGTAGTAGGAGGGCGCGGCGCCGGCGAAGACGCCGATCGGCTCGCCCTTGAGCGCCCGGGGATCGAGGCCGGCGGATTCGAAGGCCTCCCAGGAGGCCTCCAGCAGCAGGCGCTGCTGCGGGTCCATCGCCAGCGCCTCGCGCGGCGAGATCCCGAACAGGCCGGCGTCGAAGTCCGCGACGCCGTCGACGAAGCCCCCGAGGGTGGCGTAGGCGCCGGACTGCCCGGTGAGGTCCCAGCCGCGGTCGGCCGGGAACCGCACGATCCCGTCCCCGCCCGTGGAGACCAGTCGCCACAGGTCGGCCGGGGAGGCCACGTGGCCGGGGAAGCGGCAGGACATGCCGACGATGGCGATCGGCTCGCCGGGGTCGGCGACGGCAGCCGTCGCGCGGGGCCGGTCGGCCTCCTCTGCCGCCCCGAGCAGCAGGGTGGCGAGGAAGTCCGCGAGGGCCGCGGCCGTCGGGTAGTCGAACACCAGGGTGGCGGGCAGCCGCCGGCCGGTGGCGGTGTTCAGCCGGTTGCGCAGTTCCACCGCGGCCAGCGAGTCGACGCCGAGGTCCTTGAACGCCTGCTGCGGCCCGACCGCCTCGGCACCCGCGTGGCCGAGCACGGTGGCCGTGTTCGTCCGGACCAGGTCGAGCAGCAGTTGCCGCCGCTCGCCGTCCTCCAGGCCCCGGAGCCGGCGTTCCAGCGTGGCCTGCCCGCCCGTCGCCGGGCCGTCGGCGGCCTGCCGCAGGGTGGGGCGGACCAGGCCGCGCAGCAGGGACGGCGGCTCGGCGCCCGAGGCGCGGGCGGCCGCGAGGTCGAGCGGGACCGGCAGCAGGTGCGCGGCGGGCAGGGCGGCCGCGCGATCGTGGAGGGCCAGTCCGAGTTCGGCGGTCAGCGTGCCGGAGAGCCGGTCGCCGCTGGTCACGGTGGAACCCTCGGCGAGGTGCCCGGTGAGGGCGCTGGCCTTCGCCCACAGGCCCCAGCCGAGCGACTGCGCGGGCAGGCCGTGCGCCCGGCGGTGCGCGGCGAGGGCGTCCAGGAAGGCGTTCGCGGCCGCGTAGTTGGCCTGGCCGCCGGTGCCGAAGGTCCCCGCGGCGGAGGAGTAGAGCACGAACGCGGCCAGGTCGGCGTCGGCGGTGAGCTCGTGCAGGTTGACGGCCGCGTCCACCTTGGGGCGCAGCACGGCGTCGAGCCGGGCCGGGGTGAGCGCGCCGAACACGCCGTCGTCCAGGACGCCCGCGGTGTGCACGACGCCGGTGAGCGCGTGCTCGGCGGGGATCGCGGCGAGCACCGCGGCCAGCGCCTCGCGGTCGGCGGCGTCGCAGGCCGCGAGGGTCGCCTCGGCGCCCAGTTCCCGCAGGTCGGCGACCAGTTCCGCGGCGCCGGCGGCGGCCGGGCCCTGACGGCTCAGCAGGAGCAGGTGCCGTACGCCGTGCTCGGCGGCCAGGTGGCGGGCCAGCAGCCCGCCCAGGGTGCCGGTGCCGCCGGTGATCAGGACGGTGCCCTCGGGGTCGAGCGGCGCCGGGACGGTGAGGACGTTCTTGCCGATGTGCCGGGCCTGGCCGATGTGCCGGAAGGCCTCGACGGCGTTGCGCACGTCCCAGGCCGTGGTCGGCAGGTCGTGCAGCGCGCCGGCGTCGAACAGGGCGATGACCTCGGCGAGGATCTCGCCCATCCGCACCGGTCCGGCCTCGCCGAGGTCGAAGGCGCGGTAGCGGACGTCCTCGCGCGGGAGGTCGGTGCGGACGTCGGCCTTGCCCATCTCCAGGAAGCGGCCGCCGGGCGCGAGCAGGCGCAGCGAGGCGTCGACGAACTCGCCGGCCAGCGCGTTGAGCACGACGTCCACGCCGCGTCCGCCGGTGGCGGCCCGGAAGGACTCCTCGAAGTCCAGGTCGCGGGAGGAGGCGATGCGGGTGTCGTCGAGGCCCTGGGCGCGCAGCACGTCCCACTTGCCGGCGCTGGCCGTGCCGTAGACGTCGAGGCCCAGGTGCCGGCCGAGCTGGACGGCGGCCATGCCGACGCCGCCGGCGGCGGCGTGCACCAGCACGGACTCGCCGGGCCGGACGTCGGCCAGGTCGCGCAGCCCGTAGTAGGCCGTCGCGAACACCAGCGGGACGGCGGCGGCCCGGGCGAAGGTCCAGCCGGCGGGGATGCGGGCCAGCAGGTCGCGGGCCGTGACCGCGGTGGCGGCGATGCCGCCGGAGAAGAAGCCGAACACCCGGTCGCCGGGGGCGAGGTCGGTGACGCCGGGGCCGGTCCCGACCACCACGCCGGACGCCTCGGCGCCCATCGGCGCGCGCTCCGGGTACATGCCGAGCGCGAGCAGCACGTCGCGGAAGTTCACGCCGCCGGCGCGGACGGCGACCCGCACCTCGCCGGGGCCGAGCGGCCGGTCGGCGTCCAGCGCGGGGACCAGGGCGAGGTTCTCCAGCGTCCCGGGACCGAGGGTGTCCAGGCGCCAGGCCTCCCGGCCGGACGGCACGGCGAGCGTGTCCGAGGGCCGGGCCAGCCGGGCGGCGAGGACGGCGCCGTCGCGGACTGCCAGCACCGGCTCGTCGCCGTGGGCGGCGACCGGGCACCAGTCGTCGGCCGGGGCCTCGCCCTCCAGGTCGACCAGCACGATCCGGCCGGGGTTCTCGGTCTGCGCGGAGCGGACCAGGCCCCGGACCGCGGCGGCGACCAGGTCGACGGGCTCCTGGCCGACGGCGACGGCGCCGCGGGTCACGACCACCAGCCGGGTGTCCGCCAGCCGCTCCGCGGCCAGCCAGGCCTGGAGGTCCGTCAGGAGGCGGCCGGCCGTCTCCCGCACCCTGGCGGGCAGGTCGACGGCCTCGGCGGCGGTCGTGGGGACGGGCAGCACGACGGCCTGGGGCGCCGGGCGTCCGTCGTCGAGCGCGGCGACCAGCTCGGCGATCCCGGCGTACCGGGGCGCGTCGAGCGGCGGGACGGCGGGCGCGGGGGTGTCCGCGCCGCCCGGGGCGGGCGCACCGAGCACGGCCCAGGTCGCGGGCCCGGCACCGGCGGCTCCCGACGGCGTGACCGGGGTCCAGTCCAGCGCGAACAGCGCCTCGGCGACGGCCGGGCCGACGGCGGGGCGCAGCTGCTCGGCCTCGACCTCCCGCAGCACCAGGGACTCGATGGTCATGACGGGCGCCCCGGTGCCGTCGGCGACGCTCAGCGCCACGCCGTCGGCGGTCACGGTCAGGGTGACCCGCAGCACGGCGGCACCGGCCGCGTGCAGCCGGACGCCGGTCCAGGCGAACGGCATCCGGGCGGCCCGGTGGGCGTCCACGGCGGCGGAGAAGCCGACCGCGTGCAGCGCGGCGTCCAGCAGCGCGGGGTGCAGGCCGTACGCCTGCGCCTGGCCGGCGGCGGCCTCGGGGAGCAGCACCTCGGCGTGGACGCTGTCGCCGTCGCTCCAGGCCGCGTGCAGGCCCTGGAACACCGGTCCGTAGCCGTAGCCGACGGCCGTCAGGCGGTCGTAGAAGCCGTCGAGGTCGACGGGCTCGGCCCCCACGGGCGGCCAGGTCCCGGCAGCGGCGGAGCCGTCGGCGGCCGGGGTGGCGGAGCCGTCGGCGGCAGGGGCGGCGGCGCCCGCCGGGGAGAGCACCCCGGTCGCGTGGCACACCCACGCGGAGTCCTCCGCCTCGGAGCGCGACAGGACCTGCACGGTGCGGTCCCCGGCCTCGTCGGCCTCGGAGACGCTCACCTGGACGCCGACGCCGCCCTGCTGCGGCAGCACCAGCGGCGACTGGATCACCAGCTCGCGCAGCACCTCGCAGCCGGCCTCGCGGCCCGCCCTCAGCGCCATCTCCACCAGGGCGGTGCCGGGGACGAGCACGGTCTCCAGGACGGCGTGGTCGGCGAGCCAGGGGTGCACGGCCAGGCTCAGCCGCCCGGTCAGCACCAGTCCCCCGCCGTGCAGGGCGACGACCGCGCCCAGCAGCGGGTGCCGGGCCCCGGTCTGGCCGAGGGCCTTCACGTCGCCCGCCCCGGCGGTCGGCTTCGGCCAGTACCGCTGCCGCTGGAAGGCGTAGGTCGGCAGGTCGAGCCGGCGTCCGCCGGTGACGACCCGGGACCAGTCGAGTTCGGTGCCGCTCGTCCACAGGGTGGCGAGCGCGGTCAGCGCGGTCTCGGACTCCGCGCGGTCACGGCGCATCAGCGGGGCGCCCACGCCCTCGGCGAGCTGCTGCCCGACCAGACCCGACAGCACGGCGTCCGGGCCCAGCTCCACGAACCGGCTCACGCCCTCGCGGTGCAGGGCCTCGACGCCGTCGGCGAAGCGGACGGCCTCCCGGACCTGGCGGACCCAGTAGTCGGGGGTGGTGAGCAGGCCGGGCTCGGCGAGTTCGCCGGTCAGGTTGGAGACGACCGGAATCTGCGGCTCGGCGAAGGTCAACCCGCCGAGCACAGCGGCGAATTCGGTGAGCATCGGCTCCATCAGCGCCGAGTGGAAGGCGTGCGAGACCGCCAGCCGGCTGGTCTTGCGGCCCTCGGCCTTCCAGCGGGCCGCGAACTCCTC
>NZ_JBHVJT010000017.1:0-19875 GCF_042798815.1 Kitasatospora sp. NPDC057738
GCGGCGCAGGGCGTGCTGGGCCTGCTGCTGGTGCTGCCGGTGCTGCTGGCGCGGTGCGGCCGGACGGCCGCCGCCGCGGCGGGGGCGTCGGCCGGGGCCGCCGCGGTGCTCGGGCCGCTCGCCCTGGGGCGCTCCGCCCCGGAGGCCTGGCTGCTCGGCGGCGGCACCGTCGCGGCGGCGCTGCTGGCGTACGCCGGGGCGGTGCTCGGCCGGGCCGGCTCGCACCGCTGAGTGCCGTCCGCCGACACCGTCCACCCGCTCCGTCGCTCCACCGCGGGGATCCGCCGCGTGATCCCCGCTCTCGTCCCGTTCGTTGAACTCAGTCCGCCAGGTCGTCCCGAACTGGCTTCGTGGAAGGACACCCCCGATGAGGGTGCTGCTGCTGGGCGCCGACGGCTTCATCGGCCGCCGGGTCACCGATCGTCTGCTGATGGACCAGGAGTTGCAGGTGACGGTGCTCGGCCGGCGCGACTCGGCCGACATCCGCTTCGACCTGACCACGGGGAGCCCGGGCGCGCTGGCCCGGTTCCTGGACGCGGTCGCGCCGCAGGTGGTGATCAACTGCGCGGGCGCCACCTACGGCAGCTCGCGCACCCTGATCCGGTCGAACACGCTGGCCGTCGCGACCGTCTGCGAGGCCATCCGGCGCAGCCGGGAGCCGGCCCGGCTGGTGCACGTCGGCTCGGCCGCCGAGTACGGGCCGGTGCCCGGCGGGGTGCCGGTGTCCGAGCAGGCCGAGCCGCGGCCGGTCGGCCCGTACGGGGTGTCCAAGCTGGCCGGGACGGAGCTGGTGCTGGCCTCCGGCCTGGACGCGGCGGTGCTGCGGGTTTTCGACGTGGTGGGCCCGGGGGCGCCGACCGCCTCGCTGTTCGGGCGGCTGGCCGAGGGCCTGCGGCGGGCGCTGGAGCGGGACGAGCACCAGGTGCGGATGCCGGACCTGTCCGGATACCGGGATTTCGTGGACGTGCGGGACGTCGCGCGGGCCATCCGGGCGGCCGCGGTGTCGGCCGCCACCGGGGTGATCAACATCGGCAGCGGGCACGCCGTGCGGGCCCGGGACGCGGCCCAGCTGCTGGTGCGGGCCTCGGGCTTCGAGGGGCAGATCGTCGAGGAGAACCGGCAGGTCCTGCTGCCCGCGCAGGCCGCCGGGGCGGGCGGCGACCACCTGCCCGGCCACCACCTGCCGGGTCACCGGCCGGAGGGGCACCGCCCGGAGGGCCGGGCGGTGCCGGGCGAGCCGGTGCCGTGGCGGCAGGCGGACGTGCGCACCGCCCGGGACCGTCTCGGATGGCGGACGCAGGTGCCGCTGGAGGAGTCGCTGGGCGACGTGTGGCTGGAGACGGCCTGCCGGGTGTGAGCGTGCCGAGCGGTGCCCCGGGCCCGTCAACCACGGGCTCGGGGCGCCTTTCCGGGGCCCCGCCGCCGGTTCCACGATCCGGTGCCGCCCGTCTCGCCCATCGGACGAGCTGTCTCGGAATAGCGACGGGGCGTGACACTGTTGGCCTAGACAGCCACCCGAGTGGCGGAGCAGCAACCCGCAGCGCGGTTGGCCCTGGCCACCCGAACAAGACCCATCGGAGTCCCCGTGTCGTTGCCACCCCTGGTCGAGCCGGCCGCCGAGCTCACCGTTGACGAGGTCCGCCGGTACTCCCGCCACCTGATCATCCCGGACGTGGGCATGGCGGGGCAGAAGCGGCTGAAGAACGCCAAGGTGCTGTGCGTCGGCGCCGGCGGCCTCGGCTCGCCGGCCCTGCTGTACCTGGCCGCCGCCGGTGTCGGCACGCTGGGCATCGTCGAGTTCGACGTGGTCGACGAGTCGAACCTGCAGCGCCAGGTGATCCACGGCCAGTCGGACGTCGGCCGGTCCAAGGCGGAGTCGGCCCGCGACTCGGTCAAGGAGATCAACCCGTACGTCGACGTGGTGCTGCACGAGGAGCGCCTCGACAACTCCAACGTCATGGAGATCTTCTCCGGCTACGACCTGATCGTGGACGGCACCGACAACTTCGCCACCCGCTACCTGGTGAACGACGCCGCGGTGCTGCTCGGCAAGCCGTACGTGTGGGGCTCGATCTACCGCTTCGACGGCCAGGCCAGCGTGTTCTGGGCCGAGCACGGCCCCTGCTACCGCTGCCTCTACCCGGAGGCCCCGCCGGCGGGCATGGTCCCCTCCTGCGCCGAGGGCGGCGTGCTGGGCGTGCTGTGCGCGTCCATCGGCTCGATCCAGGTCAACGAGGCGATCAAGCTGCTCGCCGGCATCGGCGACCCGCTGGTCGGCCGGCTGGTGATCTACGACGCCCTGGAGATGAACTACCGCCAGGTGAAGGTCCGCAAGGACCCGAACTGCGCCGTCTGCGGCGAGAACCCGACGGTCACCGAGCTGATCGACTACGAGGCCTTCTGCGGCGTCGTGTCGGAGGAGGCGCAGGCCGCCGCCGCCGGTTCGACCATCACCTCGCAGCAGCTCAAGCAGTGGCAGGACGACAAGGAGGACATCTACCTCATCGACGTCCGCGAGCCCGGCGAGTACGAGATCGTCAACATCCCCGGCGCGGTGCTGATCCCGAAGAACGAGTTCCTGATGGGCGACGCGCTGGAGAAGCTGCCGCAGGACCGGAAGATCGTGCTGCACTGCAAGTCGGGCGTGCGCTCGGCCGAGGTGCTGGCCGTGGTGAAGGCCGCCGGCTTCGGCAACGCCGTGCACCTGGGCGGCGGCGTGCTCGGCTGGGTGAACCAGATCGAGCCGCACAAGCCGGTCTACTGACCGACGCCCCCACCGTGGAAGGGCCCGCCGTCCGGCGGGCCCTTTTCCGTCCTCCGGTGCGCGCGGGGAGGTCGGCGGCGCCCGGGGCGGCTCAGAGCGCCTTCTTGCGCTGGAGCACGTTGTAGGCGATCCAGCCCGGCAGCACCGGCAGCCAGAAGGTGAGCGCCCGGTAGAGGAAGACCGCCGGCGTGGCGATCGTGGGGGAGACGTCGGCGACGGTCAGGGCGCCGATCAGGGCGACCTCGACCGGGCCGATGCCGCCGGGGGTGGGGATCGCCGAGCCGGCCGCGTTGGCGGTCAGGAAGACCACCGCGACGGCCGAGAAGCTGACGTCGCCGCCGAAGGCCTGCACCGAGAAGTCCAGGCAGGCGGTGAAGGAGAGGGTCAGCAGCAGGATGCCGCCGAAGCCGGTGACGAGCTTGCTGGGCGTCTGCATCAGGTCGAGCATCCGCGGCACCACGCCGAAGAACAGCGAGCGCAGCCGGCCCAGCACGAACCGGCGCAGCGGCGCGACGGCGGCCACCACCAGGGCGAGCACGGCGGCGCTCAGCACGCCGATGATCACCGCGCGGGAGGCGGAGAGGTCGCCGTTGGTCTGGCTGCCGGTGATCAGGCCGAAGCTGAACAGCAGCAGCAGGTGCCCGGCCAGGCCCGCCAGTTGGGAGGCGCCGACCGAGGCCACCGCCTGGCCGGAGCGGATGCCGGCCCGCTGCAGGTACCGGGTGTTGAGCGCGATGCCGCCGATCGCGGCGGGGGCGACCAGCTTGACGAAGGAGCCGGCCAGCTGGGCGGCGACGGTGCGCCGGAACGGCAGCCGCTCGGGGACGAAGCCGGTCAGGCTCATCGCGGCGGCGACGTAGCTGAAGGCGGCGGCGAGCAGGGCGGCCGCGGCCCAGGCCCAGTTCATCTGGGAGAGCTTCAGCTGGGCCGGCTTGATGGTGGTCAGGGCCAGGTACGCGGCGAAGGTCAGCGCGATCACCATGATCAGGCTCTTCGGCTTCAGCCGTTCCAGCTTGACCGGGGCCATCGGGGCCTCGGGGGCGATCTGGAGGATCTGGCCGCGGATGCGGCTCAGCAGGTCCTCGCCGGCCACCGCGATGTCCTCCTCGGCCTGCTGCTGGGTGCGCTCGCCGGCGGCGACCTGCTCCAGCGCCCTGGCCCGGGCGGCGGTCTTGCGCTCCTTGGTGAGCTTGGCGAGGTCGACCCGGGTGGAGCGGCTCATCCCGACCGGCTGGAGCAGCGGCAGCGCCTGGGCGACCCGCTCGGCGCCGAGCACCGCGTTGGCGGTGGCGACGGCGCGCTCCGGGCCGATCCGCAGCGCGAAGGTGGTGAGCAGCTGGGCGACGTCGATGCGCAGCGTCAGGTCGGTGGCGGCGATGTCGCCGCCGGAGAGGTTGACCAGGCAGCCGGTGCGCTCGTCCACCACCAGCAGCGACTCGCCGGTCAGCCGGCGGTGGGCGATCCGGCGCTCGTGCAGGGCGGCCACCGACTGCCAGACCGAGGCCATCACCGGGTCGGTGACCTCCTCGTCGGCCAGCTCGTCCAGGGTGCGGCCCTCGACGTTCTCGTACACCAGGATCGCGGCGTCCGGGCCGAGCTCGGAGGTGGCGACCAGCTGCGGCGCGCGGGCGCCCGAGGCGGCCGCCGCGTACGCGATCAGGGCCTCCTGCTCCAGCGCCTGGCGCAGCGACTGGGGGCTGCGGCGCACCGCGACCGAGCGCAGCCGCAGCCGCCGCCAGGCCCGGTAGAAGAAGCCGGAGGCCTGCTGCTCGCGGTCGATGATGTGCACGTCCAGCGGGGGCCCGCCCTGCTGGGTGACGTGGTAGCGGCGGGTGCCGCCGGGGGCGTCGGGGGCGCGCACGGCGCCGGCCGGGGTGAAGCCGACCTTGCGCAGGCCGATCATCAGGTGCTGGCCGGTGGGCCGGATGTTGGGGGAGCCGATCGCGTACAGCGTGCCGTAGGCGACGGACCAGCCGATCAGCACGGTGAGCATCAGCGACAGCGGGGTGGTGTAGCCGCCGAGCAGCTCGGTGACCCCGCTGAAGACCACCACCACCCACAGGGCGACCCGCCAGCGGGGTCTGCTCGACATGCCGACGGCGGTCATGTAGGCGATCACCGGGGCGAGGTAGCCGTGCACCGGGTCGGTGAGGGTGCCGTTGCTGTCCAGGGGCAGCCTGGTCAGCGCGTCCCGGGTGTGCTCGGAGGCGCCCTCGGCCACCCACCAGTCGATGCCGAGCGAGACGCCGTACGCCAGCACCGAGGCGAGCACGCCGTCGGCGACCCGCAGGCCGTCGCGTTTGATCAGCCGTTCGACGGCGAAGGCCAGCGGCACGGCGAGCACCGCGACGCTGGAGAGCAGGCCGGTGATGGTGGAGAACACCGCGGAGAAGTGCGGCGCGTTGGAGGCGATGTCCTGTTCGATGCCGCTGGTGGTCCCGGTGGCGATGCCGGCCAGCACGAAGACGGCGACTATCCCGAGGACGCCGGCCAGGAAGCGGATCAGGTCGGACGGGCGGTGCGCGCGGGCGGCGAGCAGCGGCTCGTCGACGTCCAGGTGCGGGGCCTCGTCCAGCGGGTCGTGGTCCGCCGGCTCGTGGTCCGGCGGCCGGGTGTCCTCGGACGGGACGGCAGGGGTCGTCGGGAGCGCCGGCTCCGGGGCCGAGGTGGTCTCGGCCGCGGGAGGGCCGGGCTGTTCGGGGGCCTTCGCGGGCGCGGGGGTCTTGATCGTTCGGTCCTTGATCAGGGAGACTTCCGGCGTCGGGCCCGGTTCGGGCCGGCCTTCGCTCTCGTTCCCGGGCGTCGACGGCACGGCGGAGGCGGACTCGTCGGAGTCCTTGTCCACGCCCACGTCAGCCGTCCCGGTCATCTGGTCTTGTCCTCGTATCACCACTCACCGCCCCGGAAGATGGTGGCATGCCCCGGCGTCCCGTGCGGGACAGGGGGCGGATCGGGCGCGGCGGATCGTACGCACCGGGCCACGGACGCGCCCCTGTAAGGAAGAATGCCGCAGGTGACGGACGCAACACACGACGGTCTTCCGGACGCCCTGCCGCCGTTCGCCGAACTGGTGCTCGACCTGACCGAGCGGATTCCACCCGGCAGGGTGATGACCTACGGCGACGTCGCCGAGTACCTCGGCCAGGGCGGCCCCCGGCAGGTCGGCCGGGTGATGGCACTGTACGGCGGCTCGGTGCCCTGGTGGCGGGTGATCCGCGCGGACGGCCGCCTGCTGCCCGGGCACGAGCAGCGCGCCCTCGCCCACTACGGCGACGAGGGCACCCCGCTGCGCGAACTCGCCGACCCGCCCCGGGTCGACCTGAAGCGGGCCCGCTGGGACGGCGCGCAGGCGTAGGCCCGGCCCGGGTCGCATTGTGCCGAAACCGCCGCGCGGACGGGAATGACGGGGCAGGATCGTAGGCTCGGTACGGGCGGGCCCGACGGGTCCGCCTCCGCCGTGCCCCACCGTTCGACCCCCAGGACCAGTTCGTGAGCTCCCCCTACCGGCTCGTGCGCAGCCCGCTCGTCCAGCCCGACCCACCCGTGCTGGACGCCTACCAGCGCGCCGTGGTCGAGCACACCGGCGGGCCGCTGCTGGTGCTGGCCGGACCGGGCACGGGCAAGACCACCACCCTGGTCGAGGCGGTCGCCCGGCGGATCGAGGACGGCACCGACCCCGAGCGGATCCTCGTCCTCACCTTCAGCCGCAAGGCCGCCACCGAGCTGCGCGACCGGATGTCCGGCCGGCTCGGCGGCTCGGCCGCCGCCCCGCAGGCCACCACCTTCCACTCCTTCTGCTACGCCCTGCTGCGCGCCCACCAGGACCCGGCGGACTACGCCGAGCCGCTGCGGCTGCTCTCCGGCCCCGAGCAGGACGTCATGGTCCGCGAGCTGCTGGCCGGCGGCGCCGAGGACGCCAAGCACGGCAGCACCCGCATCGAGTGGCCGCTGGACCTGCGGGCCTGCCTGACCACCCGCGGCTTCGCCGACGAGGTCCGCGCCGTCCTCGCCCGCAGCCGCGAACTCGGCCTCGGTGAAGCCGAACTGGAACGCTTCGCGCAGGGCGTCCAGCGCCCCGACTGGGCCGCCGCCGCGCACTTCCTGGCCGACTACCTCGACGTCCTCGACCTGCGCGGCGTCCTCGACTACGCCGAGCTCGTCCACCGCGCCGTGCTGCTCGCCGAGCGCCCCGAGGTCGGCGAGCAGCTGCGGCGGCGCTACGAGGTCGTCTTCGTCGACGAGTACCAGGACACCGACCCCTCCCAGGTCCGGCTGCTGCGCCAGCTGGCCGGCGGCGGGCGCGACCTCGTCGCGGTCGGCGACCCGGACCAGTCGATCTACGCCTTCCGCGGCGCCGACATCAACGGCATCCTCGACTTCCCGCAGGCCTTCCGGCGGGCCGACGGCAGCCCCGCCGAGGTCAAGGTGCTGCGGGTGTCCCGCCGCTCCGGCGCCGTGCTGCTCGCCGCCTCCCGGGAAGTCGCCCGCCGGATGCCGATGGGCCGGCTGCCCGCCGACAAGCTCGCCCAGCACCGCGCCCTGCTGCCCTCCCGTGAGGGCGGCAGGGTCGAGGTCTACACCTACCCGACCCCCGGCGCCGAGCTGGACTCGATCGCCGACCTGCTGCGCCGCGCCCACCTGGAGGACGGCGTGCCCTGGGGCGAGATGGCCGTGCTCGTCCGGGCCGGCGCCCGCTCCATCCCCGGCGTGCGGCGGGCGCTCGGCGCGGCCGGCGTCCCGCTGGAGATCGACGGCGACGACCTGCCGCTGCGCGAGGAGCCGGCCGTCGCCCAGCTGCTGCTCGCCCTGCGGGCCTGCGCCGAGCAGGCCGCCCGGGACAAGCAGGGCGACCCGGACGCCCCCGACCCGCTCACCACCGACGTGGCGCACGCCCTGCTCACCGGCCCGCTCGGCGGCCTCGACGGCTCCGACCTGCGCCGGCTCGGCCGCGCCCTGCGCGAGGAGGAACGCGCCGCGCTGCGCGCCGACGCCGGGGCCCGTCTTCAAACTCCCGCCTGCGGGGCGGACGACGGGCGGTTGAAGACAGGCCCCCGCGCCGCCGCCGTCCCGCGCCCGGCCGCCGAGCTGATCCGCGAGGCCCTCGCCGAACCCGAGCGCCTCGTCGCCCTCGACCCCGCGCACGCCCGCCGCGCCCGCGACCTCGGCACCCTGCTGCGCAAGGTCCGCGAACAGCTGGCCGGCGGCTGCACCGCCGAGGAGGCGCTCTGGGAGCTGTGGGACGGCAGCCGGCGCTGGCGCGAGCGGCTGGAACGGGCCGCCCTGCGCGGCGGCGCGGCCGGCCGCAACGCCGACCGCGACCTGGACGCGCTGTGCGCCCTGTTCGAGACCGCGGCCCGGGCCGAGGAGCAGGTCACCGGCCACCGCAGCGCCCTGGACCTGCTCGCCGAACTCGAAGCCCAGGACATCGCCGCCGACACCCTCACCGTCCGGGCGGTGCGCCCCGAGGCGGTGCGCCTGATGACGGCCCACCGCTCCAAGGGCCTGGAGTGGCGCCTGGTCGTGGTGGCCGGGGTCCAGGACGGCCTCTGGCCCGACCTGCGCCGCCGCGGCTCCCTGCTGGAGGCCGACCGGATCGGCCGCGACGGCCTCGCCGAACCGCTCTCCCCGGGCGCCCTGCTCGGCGAGGAGCGCCGGCTCTTCTACGTCGCCGCGACCCGCGCCAAGGAGCGGCTGATCGTCACCGCCGTCAAGGCTCCCGCCGACGACGGCGACGAACCGTCCCGCTTCCTGCGCGAGCTCTACCGCGAGGACGTCGACCCCCGGACCGGCAAGGTGGTCCGCCGCACCCCGCCGGTCACCGTCGAGGACGTCACCCACCGCCCGCGCCGCCCGCTGTCCGTCGCCGCACTGGTCGCCGAACTGCGCGCCGTCACCGTCGACCCCGCCCGCTCGCCCGAACTGCGCCGCGCCGCCGCCGAACGGCTCGCCACCCTGGCCGCCGCCACCGACGAGGACGGGCTGCCGCTGGTGCCCGCCGCCCAGCCCGAGCGGTGGTGGGGCCTGGACGACCCCACCACCGCCCCCGAACCGCTGCGCAGCGCCGACGTGCCGGTCCGGCTGTCCGGCAGCGGGCTGGAACAGCTGGAGAGCTGCTCCCTGCAGTGGTTCCTGGACAAGGAGGTCAAGGCGCGCGGCGCGGGCTCGGCCGCCCAGGGCTTCGGCAACGTGGTGCACGCCCTCGCCGACGAGGTCGGCTCCGGCCGCACCCCGGCCGACCTCGCCGTGCTCATGGAGCGGCTGGACACCGTCTGGGACGCGCTGGCCTTCGACGCGCCCTGGAAGTCCCAGCAGGAGAAGACCGAGGCCCGCGCCGCCCTGGAGCGCTTCCTCAACTGGCACGTCCTGGAGCGGGGCCGGGACCTCGTCGCCACCGAGCACGGCTTCGACGTCACCCTCGACGTCGGCGGCGTCGCGGTGCGCATCCGCGGCTCGATGGACCGGGTGGAGAAGGACGCGGCCGGGCGCGCCTACGTGGTCGACTTCAAGACCGGCAAGCAGATACCCACCGACAAGTCGCTGCCCGAGCACAAGCAGCTCGCCGTCTACCAGCTCGCCGTCCGGGCCGGCGCCCTGAACGAGCTGCCCGGCTTCACCGGGCACCCGCCGGACACCGGCGGCGCCGAACTGGTCCACCTGCGCGAGCCCGCCGCCAAGGCCGCCTCGGACGCCCCCAAGGTGCAGCGGCAGGAGCCGCCGGAGGGCGAGCCCTGGATCGAGAACCTGCTCGCCGAGGCGGCCGGGAAGGTCCTCGCCGAGCGCTTCGTCCCGCGGACCGGCGCGGGCTGCGACCGCTGCGCCTTCCGCCGCAGCTGCTCCGCCCAGCGCGACGGCACCCAACTCGTCGAGTAGGGGGGCGGGCGGGGAACGGCCGGGCGGGGTTTGTCCGTCGCTCCGGTTACGGTTGCGGGGTGACCGCCGTGCTCAGCCATCCCAACCAGCTCAAGGAGCTGCTGGGGATCCCGTTCAACCGGGAGCAGATGGCGGCCATCGGCGCCCCCCTGGAACCGGCCGTGATCGTGGCCGGCGCCGGCTCCGGCAAGACCACGGTGATGGCCGCCCGCGTGGTCTGGCTGGTCGGCTCCGGTGCCGTACGGCCCGAGGAGGTGCTCGGCCTCACCTTCACCAACAAGGCCGCCGGCGAGCTCTCCGAGCGCGTGCGGGCCTCACTGCGTCTCGGCGGGCAGGGGGCGCCCCCGGACGAGGACTGGGGGAGGGCCGCCGACCGGGCCGCCGCCGAGCCGCTCGGCGACCCGGAGATCTCCACCTACCACGCCTTCGCCGGGCGCCTGCTCAAGGAGCACGGCCTGCGGATCGGCATCGAGCCGGACGTCCGGCTGCTCGCCGACGCCACCCGCTTCCAGCTCGCCGCCAAGGTGCTGCGCACCGCCCGCGGCCCGTTCCCCGCCCTCACCGGCACCTTCTCCAACCTGGTCGCCGACCTGGCCGCGCTGGACGGCGAACTCGCCGAGCACCTGGTCGAGCCGCAGACCCTGCGCGAGTTCGACGAGCGGCTGCTGGACACCCTCGCCACCGTCAAGTTGACCAACGACGACCTGCGGGCCGTCCCGGTCACCGCCCGGGCCCGGCTGGAGCTGCTGCGCCTCGTCGAGGACTACCGGCGCCGCAAGCGCTCCGCCGGGCTGATGGACTTCGGCGACCAGATCGCCGCCGCCGCCCGCCTGGCCCAGCAGCGCCCGGAGGTCGGCGAGCTGCTGCGCGACCAGTTCAAGGTGGTGCTGCTGGACGAGTACCAGGACACCTCGGTCGCCCAGCGGCTGATGCTCGCGGGCCTGTTCGGCGCCCCCTCCGACGGCGCCCGCACCGGCAGCGGCCACCCGGTGACCGCCGTCGGCGACCCCTGTCAGGCGATCTACGGCTGGCGCGGCGCCTCCGTGGCCAACCTCGACGAGTTCCCCCGGCACTTCCCGAAGGCCGACGGCCGCCCCGCCGCCCGCTACGCGCTCAGCGAGAACCGCCGCAGCGGCGGCCGGCTGCTCGCCTTCGCCAACGAACTCGCCGCCCCGCTGCGGGAGATGCACGAGGGCGTGGAGGCGCTGCGCCCGGCCCCCGGCGCCGAGCGGGACGGCTTCGTGCGGGCGGCGCTGCTGCCCACCCACGCCGAGGAGGTCGACTGGCTGGCCGACTCGATCGCGCACCTGGTGCGCACCGGCACCGCGCCCGGCCGGATCGCCGTGCTGTGCCGCGGCGGCGCGGCCTTCCCGGACATCCACGCCGCGCTGGTCGCCCGGGAGGTGCCGGTCGAGGTGGTGGGCCTGGGCGGGCTGCTGCAGCTGCCCGAGGTGGCCGACCTGGTGGCGGTCTGCGAGGTGCTGCAGGACCCGACCGCCAACGCGGCGCTGGTGCGCCTGCTGATCGGCCCGCGCTGGCGGATCGGCCCGCGCGACCTCGCGCTGCTCGGCCGCCGGGCCGCCGACCTGGTGCGCACCGACCGGCCGGAGGGCGTCGAGGCGCTGGCCGCGGCGGTCGCCGAGGCCGATCCGACCGAGGTGGTCTCGCTGGCCGACGCGGTGGAGACCTTCCTGGACCCCTCGGCCGGTGAGGAGGGGAAGCCGGACGAGCTGCCGTTCTCCGCCGAGGCCCGGGTGCGTTTCGCCCGGCTCGCCGTCGAGCTGCGCGAACTGCGGCGCTCGCTCGCCGACCCGCTGATGGACGTGCTGCACCGGGTGCTGTCCGTCACCGGGCTGGAGGTCGAACTCGCCGCCTCCCCGCAGGCCCTGGCCGCCCGGCGGCGGGAGACCCTGTACGCCTTCCTGGACGTCGCCGCCTCCTTCGCCGACCTCGACGGCGACCCGGGCCTGGCCGCCTTCCTCGGCTTCCTGCGCGCCGCCCAGGAGTACGACCGCGGCCTGGACAGCAGCCTGCCCGGCGGCGAGGACACCGTGAAGGTGCTCACCGCACACAAGTCCAAGGGCCTGGAGTGGGACGTGGTGGCCGTCCCCGGTCTGGTGCGGGGCGCGTTCCCCTCGTCGAGCCCGCGCGAACGCTGGACGAGCACCAAGCGGGTGCTCCCGCACGCCCTGCGCGGCGACGCCGAAACTCTGCCCGACGTCCGCGGCGGGTGGAACGGGAAGTCGATGGCGGCGTTCAAGAGGGAGCTGGCCGACCACTCCGGCGTCGAGGAACTGCGCCTGGGCTACGTGGCGTTCACCCGGCCCAGGTCGCTGCTGCTGGCCTCCGGGCACTGGTGGGGGCCGAGCCAGAAGACCGTCCGCGGCCCGTCCGACTTCCTGGAGCGGCTGCGCGAGCACTGCGAGCGGCCCGGCGCGGGCGAGGTCGAGCACTGGGCCGAGCAGCCGGAGAAGGGCGCCGAGAACCCGGCGCTGGCCGCCCCCGTCGAGCGTCCCTGGCCGCTGCCGCTGGACCCGGCCGCCCAGCACGCCCGCCGCCGGGTCGCCGGGGTGGTGCGCGCCCGGGTGGCGGGGGCGCCCGCCCCCGAAGCCGAGGAGACGGCCCCCGAGGACCAGCGTCAGGTCGCCTCCTGGGACCGCGATCTGACGGCGCTGCTGGGCGAGTTGGAGCGGTCCCGGCGCACCGCGCGGGACGTGCCGCTGCCCGCCGCGCTGTCCGCCACCCAGCTGCTGCGGCTGGCCGCGGACCCGGACGGCTTCGCGCACGAGCTGGCCCGCCCGATGCCGCGCCCCCCGCAGCCGGCGGCCCGGCGCGGCACCCGCTTCCACGCCTGGGTGCAGTCCCGGATCGAGCCGCTGCTGCTGGTCGAGCCCGGCGTGCTGCCCGGCGCCGACGACGACGGCATCGAGGACGAGCAGGACCTGGAGCGGCTCAAGGAGGCGTTCCTGCGCACCCCGTACGCCCGGCGCAAGCCCCACCGGGTGGAGGTGCCGTTCCAGCTGGTGCTGGCGGGTCGGGTGGTGCGGGGACGGATCGACGCGGTCTACCGGGAGGATGACGCGTTGTCGGAATCCGGTGGTGCGTCACGCTACGAAGTGGTGGACTGGAAAACCCATCGGGAGGAGACCGCCGACCCGTTGCAGCTCGCGGTCTACCGGCTGGCCTGGGCCGAGCACGCGGGCGTCGATCCCGAGCAGGTCACGGCGTCGTTCCTGTACGTCCGCAGTGGCCGGATCGTCCGTCCGGCAGGACTTCCCGACCGAAAAGAGTTGGAACGGCTCCTGATCGGGAACAGTGACTATTGAGTCACGCAGAGCATCCAAGTCATCATGCCAGTGCCCGAAACCTGTGCGTCATGCACGTTTCGCGCCTATTGTGGGGTCGGTAACCGGTCAACCCCCGTACTCCGGCCGCCAGCGAGGCCCGCATTCCCTGACCCTCAGTCATCACCGCAGGTGCCCTCGGGCATCGGCGTCTTCTGCTGGAGAGACCGAAGTTGAGCGCGACCGGATGGATCAGAGAGCGGTTCACCGGGCCGACACCGGGGCCCGCTCCGCGCGCGACCGGCACCTGGCCGAGGACGGCGCTGGCGCTGCCGTTCCTCGGCATGGTGCTGATCGTCGCCCTCGACTACCTCAGCGGC
Organism: Kitasatospora sp. NPDC057738; assembly: GCF_042798815.1. Taxonomy (NCBI): domain Bacteria; kingdom Bacillati; phylum Actinomycetota; class Actinomycetes; order Kitasatosporales; family Streptomycetaceae; genus Kitasatospora; species Kitasatospora sp. NPDC057738. The sequence goes on from NZ_JBHVJT010000017.1 coordinate 13,299, forward strand.
ACCGAGGTGACGGTCGAACCGGCCCTCACCGCCGTACCCGCGCTGGCCGCCGTGGTCAGCCGCCGAACCTGGTACCCGCTCGCCATCGGTCTGGGTACCGAGGCGGCGGCCTTCCTGATGGCCTTCCGCGGCGACACGCTCGGCGAGTCCGTGCACGCCGCCAGCGTCTTCGCGATCCTGCTCGTCGCCGCGATCGGCTGGGTCAGCGCCACCCTGAGGCTGCGCCAGGAACGGGCGCTGGCCGACGCCCAGCTGGTCGCCTCGATCGCCCGCCGGGTGCTGCTGCGGCCCGTCCCCGAGCGGGTCGGCACCGTCCGGGCGGCCGTCCACTACGAGGCCGCCGCCGCGCACGCCCGGATCGGCGGCGACCTCTACGAGGTGGTCAACACCCGGCACGGGGTGCGGGCGGTGGTCGGGGACGTGCGCGGCAAGGGCCTCGGCGCGGTGGAGACGGCCGCCGCCGTGCTCGGGGCCTTCCGCGAGGCCGCCCACCAGGAGGCCGCCCTGGACCGGGTGGCCGGCTGGCTGGCCGTCAGCCTCGACCGCGCCCTGCACGAGAACGACCACCCGGGCGTGGAGGAGGAGTTCGTCACCCTGGTGCTGATCGGCGTCGGGCCCGACGGCGCCGCGGAGATCGTCAACTGCGGTCATCCCGCCCCGCTGCTGCTGCGCGGCGGGGAGGTCCGGCCGCTCGAACTCGCCGAGACCGTACCGCCGCTGGGCGTCCTCGACCCGGTCGACGTCCGCCCGCCGGTGCACCGGCTGCTGCTCCAGGGCGACGACCGGGTGCTGCTGTTCACCGACGGGGTGATCGAGGCCCGTGACCGCGCGGGCGTCTTCTACCCGCTCGCCGAACGCTTCCCGCACTGCGCGGCCGGCCGCCCGGCCGACGTCCTGCAGCGGCTGCACGAGGACGTGGTGCGCCACGTCGGGCGCCAGCTCGGCGACGACGCGGCCATGCTGCTGCTCCAGTTCGACCCCCCGCACGCGCTCGGGCCGGGGGAGCCCCGGGCCGCCACCACCGTCCACCTCCCGCAGCAGGCCGGGGTCCTGGCGCGCCAGTAGGCGTCCGGGGCCGCCCTTACAACGACACCTCGACCAGCAGCGGGCGGTGGTCCGACACCGTCGCGCGCGGCGCCGCCGCCGGCCCGACCGCCGTGCGCGGCACACCGATCCCCAGCACGTGGTCGAACTGCACCGCGGGCCGGTGCGAGGGGTAGGTCGGCGTGCGCGCCAGGTCGTACCAGCCCTGCAGGCGGGGGCGCGGCTCGCGCACCCGGCGCCGGCGCGCCTCGGTCAGGGCCGGCCGGGCCCGCCGGGCCGCCCGCAGCTCGCGCACCCGCACCCGCGGCGCGGTGCGCTCCAGCGCCGTCGCCCCGCCGAGCACCGTGCGGGGCACGGCCCCGACCAGGTTGAAGTCGCCCAGGACCAGGTACGGCTGCGGCAGGTCGGCGATCCAGCGCCGGATGCCGGCCAGCTGCGCCATGTTCCAGCCGGGGACGAAGGACAGGTGCGCCGCCACCACGGTGAACGGCCCGCGGTCGCCCTCCAGGACGGCCGCCAGCGCCGCCCGCGGCTCGTCCGGCACCGGGGTCAGTCCGCGCCGCCCGGCCACCCGCAGCGGCAGCCCGAACGGCGCCGGGGCGAAGCGCCGGGCGCGCCAGTGCCGCACCGGGAGCCGCGTCAGCAGTGCCGTCCCGTACGAGGGCGGGGCGCCGTCGCCCATCTCGCCGGGCCCGTACACCCGCAGGCCTCCCGGCCCGGACGGCTCCGGCACCCAGCCCGCGACCGGCGCCGGGCGGCCGTGCAGGGCGGCGGCGAAGCGCCAGTCCTTGGCGCCCATGGCCGCGGCGGCCACCGCCGCCTGGTCGGTGCCGCCGGAGCGCGCCTGGTACCGGTCGACCTCCTGGAGTGCCAGCACGTCGGCGTCCAGCGCGGCCACCGCGTCGGCCAACGGCTCGCCGGCGTCGGACGGGTAGGGCCGCGGGGTGCCGTCCGGGGCGAGCGGCTGGCCGTGCAGGAGGTTGAAGGTGGCGATGCGCAAGTGGCTCACACCGCACGACGGTACCCGCTCCCCCGACCGGGTGGGCGCGGCTTGAGACGGTAGGGCATACCGGGTATACATACTCGGTATGTCCATCCGTCACGGTCTGCTCGCCCTGCTCGACCAGGGCCCTCGCTACGGCTACCAGCTGCGCACCGAGTTCGAGGCGCGCACCGGCGCCACCTGGCCGCTCAACGTCGGGCAGGTCTACACCACGCTGTCGCGGCTGGAGCGCGACGGGCTGGTCGAGCCCGCGGGGGAGGACGGTGAGGGCCACCAGTTCTACGCTGCCACCGACGCCGGCCGGGAAGAGCTGCGGACCTGGTTCGACACCCCGGTGCCCCGGACCAACCCCCCGCGCGACGAACTGGCGATCAAGCTCGCCATGGCGGTGACCGTCCCCGGGGTCGACGTCTCCGCCGTCGTCCAGGGCCAGCGCCGGCACAGCATCAAGGCGCTCCAGGACTACACCCGGCTCAAGGGCCGCGCCCTCGCGGGGGAGAAGCGCCCCGGCGCCACGCCCTCCGCCAGCAACGACCTGGCCTGGCTGCTCGTCCTCGACCAGCTCATCTTCCAGACCGAAGCCGAGATCCGCTGGCTCGACCACTGCGAGACCCGGCTCGCCCAGCAGGCCGAACTCCTGCAGACCCGCACCGCCGAGGCCGCCCGCGACGGCGCCGCGCCCGCCAGGCGCGGGCGCCGCCTGCGCGCCTGAGCCCCCGCGGCAACCGAACCACCATGCTCGGCCCCGACGCCGAGCGCACACCCAGTACGAGGGGGGAATCCATGTCCCACACCCAAGAGGCCCGGCAGACGCCGGTGCTCCACCTGGAGAACGTCACCCGCGTCCACGGCCACGGCGCCGCCGAGGTCCAGGCCCTGCGCGGCGTCGACCTCAAGGTCCACCCCGGCGAGTTCGTCGCCGTCATGGGCCCCTCGGGCTCCGGCAAGTCGACCCTGCTCACCCTGGCCGGCGGCCTGGACACCCCGAGCGGCGGCCGGGTCCTGGTCGAGGGCGTCGCCCTGGGCGAGCTCGACCGCAAGAAGCTCGCCCGGGTCCGCCGCCGCTCCGTCGGCTACGTCTTCCAGGACTACAACCTGATACCGGCGCTCACCGCCGCCGAGAACATCTCGCTGCCGCGCGAACTCGACGGGCTGTCCACCCGCGCCGCCCGCCGCGAGGCCCTCGCCGCCCTGGAGGAGCTCGGCATCCCCGAACTCGCCGACCGCTTCCCCGACGACATGTCCGGCGGTCAGCAGCAGCGCGTCGCCATCGCCCGCGCCCTGATCGGCGACCGCCGCCTGGTCCTCGCCGACGAACCCACCGGCGCCCTCGACTCCACCACCGGCGAGGCCGTCCTCGCCGTCCTGCGCGCCCGCTGCGACGCCGGCGCCGCCGCCATGATGGTCACCCACGAGGCCCGGCACGCCGCCTGGGCCGACCGGGTCGTCTTCCTGCGCGACGGCCGGATGGTCGACGAGTCCGTCAGCCAGGACGCCGCCAGCCTGCTCGTCAGCGCCGCCACCAACAGCCTGAAGGTGGACGAGTGAAGCTCAGCGCCTGGCGGGTGGCCCTGCGCATCGCCCGCCGTGACGCCCTGCGCGCCAAGGGCCGCAGCGCCCTCGTCATCGCCATGGTCGCCCTGCCCGTCCTCGGCGTCACCGGTGCCGACGTGGTCTTCCGCAGCGCCGAGCTCACCCCCGCCGAACACGCGACGCGGGTCATGGGCCAGGCGGTCGGCGAAGTGCACATCGTCGAACGCGGCTCCTCCGTCAAGCAGGCGCCCGACCCCGAGAAGGGGCTCACCATCCAGAGCCCCAAGGACGACGCCAAGGCCGGCGAAGCCCCCACGTACACCCCCGCGCAGCAGCGCTCCCTCGACACCGCGCCCGACGAACTGGCCCGCCAACTGCTCCCGGCCGGCGCCACCCTGGTGCCCGAGCTCACCGGCCCGTTCACCGCCGCGAGCAGCTCCGAGGGCCTGATCAGCACCCGGGTCAGCGAGGCCGACCTGACCGACCCGGTCTGGCGGGGCCGGATCGACCTCCTCCAGGGCCGGGCCCCCACCGCCGACACCGAGGCCGCCGTCACCCGGGACTTCCTCAAGCGCTCCGGGCTCAGGATCGGCGACAGGACCGCCGTCCGCGGTCTGGAGAACAGCCCCTTCACCATCACCGGCGTCTACGAGTACCCCGGCGAACTGCGGGCCACCGAGCTCACCGCCCGCCCCGGCACCGTGCTCGACCGCCTCCCCAAGCCGTCGGGCGGCTCCGACGCCTCGACCGAGGACCCCGGCGAGACCACCCGCTGGCTGGTCAAGCTCCCGGCCGGGGCCTCGATCGACTGGCAGAAGGTCAAGGAGTTCAACGGGTACGGCTTCCAGGTGACCTCGCGCGCCGTGCTGGCCGACCCGCCGGCCCGTGCCGACGTCCCCTACTTCGTCGACCAGAAGCAGGACGGCAGCGGCCCCAGCTACTTCAACCGGACCGACATCGTCATCCTCGCCACCGTCGTCGGCATGGCCCTGCTGGAGATCGTCCTCCTCGCGGGCCCCGCCTTCGCCGTCGGCGCCCGGCGCTCCCGGCGGCAGCTCGGGCTGCTCGCCGCCGCCGGCGGTGAGCGCGCCAACGTCCGCGCGGTCGTGCTCGGCGGCGGCATCGTCCTCGGCATCACCGGCGCCGTGATCGGCCTGGGCCTCGGCATCGGCCTGGTCGCCCTGCTGCGCACCGCCGCCGAGGAGCGCTCCGGCCAGCGCTTCGCCCACTTCGCCCTGCCGCCGCTCGACCTGCTCGGCGTCCTCATGGTCGGGCTCGTCACCGGCCTGCTGGCCGCCGTCGTGCCCGCCGTCCAGGCCTCCCGGCAGGACGTCGTCGCCGCGCTCACCGGCCGCGACACCCTCAAGCCGCCGAGCCGCAGGCTCGCCGTCGCGGGACTGCTGACTCTCGGCGGCGGCGCCGCCCTCGCCCTGGCCGGTGCCACCAGCGGCGTCGGCAACCGCAGCTTCGCCGTCCTCGGCGGCTCGGCCCTCGCCGAGCTCGGCATGGTCGCCCTCGTGCCCTACCTGGTCGGCCTGTTCGGCCGGCTCGGCCGCTGGCTCCCGCTCGGCCCCCGGCTCGCCCTGCGCGACTCGGTGCGCCACCGCGGCCGCACCGCGCCCGCGGTGGCCGCCGTGATGGCCGCCGTCGCCGGCTCCGTGGCCGTCAGCGTCTACATCGCCAGCTTCGAGGAGCAGTACCGGCTGGAGTACACCGCCTCCGGTCCGTCCGGGGCCGTCATCCTCGGCAACGGCTGGCTGTCCGACGCCAAGCTGCTGCCGCAGATGCGCGAGGCCGTCGAACGCAGCATCCCCGACCTCGGCCCGCGCGCCGACGTCCGGCGCGTCCAGCCGAAGGTCGACTGCTCCGAGGGCAGCTACTGCGGCTACGTCAGCGTCGAGCTGCCCAAGGAGGACCGCTGCCCGCTCACGGACACGGGCGGCACCCTCTCGCTGGCCGAGAGCGAGCACGTCATGAGCACCGACAAGCGCTGCCAGGTGGACCACCGCCGGGGCAACCCGTTCAGCCAGGTCACGGCCGGGGACGCCACCCTGCTGCACAACCTCTTCGGAGTCACCGACCCGGCCCCGGGCCGGGCCCTCGCCGCCGGCAAGGCCGTGGTCTTCGACGCCCGCTACCTCAAGGACGGCAAGGCGTTCCTCCGGTACAGCAGTCCGGTGATCGGCGGCGGGAACGGCCCCGCGAGCAAGCCCGTCATCACCGAGATCACCGTGGACGCCGTCCTCGCCGAGTCCGCGCTGCCCGCCGCGGCCCAGGCCGTGGTCAGCCAGGACACCGCCACCCGGCTCGGCTTCTCCACCGCCCCGGCCGGCTCCGTCTGGCTGCCCGGCGCCATGCCCTCGGACACCGCCCAGCAGAAGGCCGACGGCGCGCTGGCCAAGCTCGTCGACCACGACGTGCTCAAGATCGAGCGCGGCTACGAGTCCCCGGCCGGGCTGATCCAGTTCGGTCTGAACGTCTTCGCCGGCATCGTCGCCCTCGGCGCGGCCGGCATCGCGACCGGACTGGCCGCCGCCGACTCCCAGCGCGACCTGACCACCCTCGCGGCGGTCGGCGCCGAGCCCCGCATCCGGCGCTCGCTGTCCGGCTTCCAGTGCGGGGTGATCGCCGCGATGGGCGCCCTGCTCGGTGTGGTCTGCGGCGTGGTGCCGGGAGTGGCGCTGCGCAAGGTCGAGGCCGCGGCGAGCAGCTACCCCGGGATGAGCCCCGAGGAGATCGCCAGCAAGGCGGCCCTGGTCTTCCCGTGGCCCACCATCGCCGCCACCGTGCTGCTGCTGCCGGTGCTCGCGGCCGGGCTCGCGGCGCTGATGACCCGCTCGCGGATCACCCTGCTGCGCCGCTCGGGCTGAGGCCCGCGCCGCCCCGGGGGCCCGGGGGCCGCGTCGGGCCCCGGGGCCCACGCCCCCCCACCCCCCCCCCCTCCGTGTTCCCCCCCCCCCCCTCCTCCTCTCCGCTGGGGGTGGGGGGGGTGCCGAC
>NZ_JBHVJT010000017.1:19885-46080 GCF_042798815.1 Kitasatospora sp. NPDC057738
GGGTGTGCTTGGCCGCTTCCCGCCCCTCATTCCCTCTTCGTACCCCGCCCTATCCCACCCCCCCCGCGCCCGCCCGCCCCGCCCCCGTCCGTGTCACCCCCGTCCGCGTCCTCGTCGCGGCGGGGGTGACGGAGGTTACAGCCCGGACGGCGCCCGGCAGCCGGACGGCCGGGGCGGGCACCCGCACGGGCGAACTACAGTCGTCGGTATGACGAGAACCCCGGACAGCGCCGTCCGCTCCTACATCGACCGGCACCAGGCCGCCTTCCTCGCCGACCTCGCCGAGTGGCTGGCCATCCCCTCGGTCTCGGCCGATCCGGACCGGGCCGGCGACGTGCGGCGATCGGCCGAGTGGCTGGCCGCCAAGCTCGGCGAGACCGGCTTCCCGGTGACCGAGGTGTGGGAGACCGAAGGCCTGCCCGCGGTGTTCGCCGAGTGGCCCTCCGGGGACCCGTCCGCGCCGACCGTCCTGGTCTACGGGCACCACGACGTGCAGCCCGCGGCGCGGGAGGACGGCTGGGAGACCGAGCCGTTCACCCCGACCGTGGTCGACGGCCGGCTGTACGCGCGCGGCGCCGCCGACGACAAGGGCCAGGTGTTCTTCCACACCCTGGGCGTGCGCGCCCACCTGGCCGCCACCGGCCGCACCGCGCCAGCCGTCAACCTCAAGCTGCTGATCGAGGGCGAGGAGGAGTCCGGCTCGCCGAACTTCGCCGAGCTGGTCCGGCGCGAGGCCGGGCGGCTGGCCGCCGACGTGGTGGTCATCTCGGACACCGGCATGTGGTCCGCGACCACGCCGACCGTCTGCACCGGCATGCGCGGCCTGGCCGACGCCCAGATCGACCTGTACGGGCCGGACACCGACATCCACTCCGGCTCCTTCGGCGGCGCGGTCCCCAACCCGGCCCAGGTCGCGGCGGAGCTGGCCGCCGGCCTGCACGACGCCGACCGCAGGGTCGCGATCCCGGGCTTCTACGACGGCGTCGTCGAACTGACCGATACCGAGCGCGAGCTGTTCGCCGAGCTGCCCTTCGACGAGGAGCAGTGGCTGCGGGTCGCCAAGTCGTACGGCACCCGCGGCGAGGCCGGCTACTCCACCCTGGAGCGGATCTGGGCCCGCCCGACCGCCGAGGTCAACGGCATCTGGGGCGGCTACACCGGCCCCGGCGGCAAGACCATCGTCCCCGCCTCGGCGCACCTCAAGCTGTCCTTCCGGCTGGTCGCCGGACAGGAGGTGGAGAAGGTCCGCGAGGCGGTGCGGGCCTGGGTGGCCGAGCGGGTGCCCGCGGGCGTCCGGTACGAACTGGTCTTCCCGGGCGCGACCCGGCCCTGCCTGACCCCGCTGGACCACCCGGCGCTCCGGTCCACCGTCCGGGCGATGGGGCGGGCCTTCGGCCAGAAGATCCTCTTCACCCGCGAGGGCGGTTCCGGCCCCGCCGCCGACCTCCAGGACGTGCTGGGCGCGCCGGTGCTGTTCCTCGGCATCTCGGTGCCCTCGGACGGCTGGCACTCGGTCAACGAGAAGGTCGAGCTGGACCTGCTGGCCAAGGGCGTGGAGACGGCCGCGTACCTCTGGGGCGACCTGGCGGAGAACTTCCGGCCGGGGGCATGACCCCGGGTTCGAGCACCATGGCAGCCAGATCACTCATCCGGATGATTCACCACGTGGGGATGGAACAGACGTGAGCACCGTGCCTGAGACCGAGCGCCCGTTGCACCTGGCACTGGCCCGGTCCGGGGTGGACCGGGCGGCCGAGCACCGCCTCGACGAGCCCTGGCTGGCGGCGGCCTGGAGCCACCCGAGCACCCGGGTCCTGCCGATCGCGGGCGGCGAGGCCTTCGTGGTCGACACCGCGCAGGGCACCGAACTCGTGCTGATGCCCTCCTTCGAGGCGCCGCAGACCGGCGACCGGTACTTCCTGGGCACCGACGAGGACGGCGTCTCGTACTTCGCGCTGGCCGGCGAGAGCCTGCCCGGGCGCCTGGACGGCGACGCCCGCCCGGCCGGGCTGCGCGAGGTCGGCGGGCTGCTGTCCGACCGGGACGCCGGGCTGCTGGTGCACGCGGTGGCGCTGGAGCACTGGCACCGGCTGCACAGCTTCTGCTCGCGCTGCGGGCACCCGACCGAGAAGGCCGGCGCCGGGCACGTGCGGCGCTGCACCTCCTGCGCGGCCGAGCACTACCCGCGCACCGACCCGGCGGTGATCATGGTGATCACCGACGAGCAGGACCGCTGCCTGCTTGGCCGCCAGGCGCTGTGGCCGGAGGGCCGCTGGTCCACGCTGGCCGGCTTCGTCGAGCCGGGGGAGTCGATCGAGCAGGCGGTGGCCCGCGAGGTGCAGGAGGAGGCGGGCGTGCGGGTCGGCGAGGTGCGCTACGTCGCCAGCCAGCCCTGGCCGTTCCCGTCCAGCCTGATGCTCGGCTTCCTGGGCCGGGCGCTGCCCGGCGGCACCGAGATCACCGTGGACGGCGAGGAACTGGCCGAGGCGCGCTGGTTCTCCCGCGAGGAGCTGCGGGCCGGGATGGAGGCGGGCGAGATCCTGCCGCCGTCCGGCATCTCGATCGCCCGGCACCTGGTCGAGCTCTGGTACGGGGAGCCGCTGCCCTCGGCGGCGCGCTGGTAGCCCTGCGGTAAAACGGTCCGTACGAAGCGGTCGGCCCGAAAGCGGCCCGCCCGAATGGTGCCCGGACCAAGGGGGCGCGTGGAGAATTCTGCGCGCCCCCCTTTTACTCCGCAATCCCTTCCCGAATTCGCCACGACCAGCTGTTCGTATCCGGACGGGCCAGTTCTGCTACCGGGAGGGGCTCGCAGGGCTCCGAAGTCAACCCGCGCGGACGATATTGCCGGAAACGGCTGAAACCGGCTCGCCGTGCTCGCTACATTCACGAGGGTGACAATCCCCCGGGGCACCGCCCAATCCCCCAAATACCAGCGCCTCGCCGCCGACCTGCGCCGCCGGATCGCCGAGGGCGAGTTCACCGCCGACGCGGCCCTGCCGGTCGAGAGCGAACTGGAGCGCCAGTACGGCGTCGCCCGCAACACCGTCCGGCTCGCCGTCGACGTCCTGGTCAACGAGGGCCGCCTGGTCCGCCTCCAGGGCAAGGGCACCTACCTGCGCGAACACCCCGTCCTGGACCACCGCGCCTACGGGCCCGGCCTGACCCCCGCGCCGCGCGACTGCCTCGCCGCGCCCTCCGCCGTCTACCTCGGCGAGGCCGCCGAGGCCGGACGGGAGCTCGGCACCGACTTCGAGATGATGATCGTCCGGGCCCGGGTGGACATCGCCGAACGGCTCGGACTGCGCCCCGGCGAGGCCATCGTGGTCCGCCGCCAGCTGCGGCTGCTCGACCGCGAGCCGTACTCCATCGAGGAGAGCCACTACCGGGCCGGCCTCGCCGCCGGCACCCCGCTGATGGAGCCCGACCCCGTCGAGGGCGGCGACGAGGCGGTGCTCGCCACCCTCGGACGCACCGAGATCGGCGCCGTGGACCACCTGGTCGCGCGGATGCCCGGCCCCGAGGAGGCCCAGTGGTTCCAGGGCGGCCCCGGGGTGCCGCTGATGGTGCAGACCCGCGTCACCTACGACCGGCGCGGGCCCGTCCGGGTCATCGAGACCCGCTACTCGGCCGACCGCAGCAGGCTCGTCTACGGCGTCGGCGACCTCGGCGCCCGCACCACCCTGCCGGCCCCCGCCGCGCCCGTCGACCCGGCCCGGGCCGACGCGCCGTGACGCGCGCCGGCCCCCGGCGGCCCGGGCCGGACCCGGCGGCCTCAGGCCGCCAGGGCCTTCTTGACCTGCAGCAGGCTCGGGTTCGTCATGACGACCCGCTCGCCGCCGCCGGCCGGCGTCACCAGCACCGTCGGAACGGTCTGGTTGCCGTTGTTCACCGACTCGACGAAGGACGCCGACGCCGGGTCCTCCTCGATGTTGATCTCGGTGTAGCCGATGCCTTCGCGCTCCAGCTGGCTCTTGAGTCGGTTGCAGTACCCACACCAGGTCGTGCTGTACATCGTCACGGTGCCGGACATCGAGGGGGCTCCTTCGAAAGAGAGGTGCGTACGGTCTCCGGAGGCAACGTCCACCGGGCGGCGGGCATTCCGGTATGGCGTCGACCGTCGTACGGAGCGATCATCCTGCGATCGCACCGGGCCTGTGGACAACCCCCTCCGCGATGTCCCACCGGGCTGAGAGGATGGAACGCATGCAGGAAGACCTCTTGAGCGGCAGCCCCTACGACGGCCCCCACGGCTCCCCCTGGGCCGACCCCGGCGCCGCGACGGGCCCGGACGCCGTGCTCGCCGGGCTCGACCCCGAGCAGCGCGCCGTCGCCACCGCCCTGCAGGGCCCGGTCTGCGTCCTGGCCGGCGCCGGCACCGGCAAGACCCGCGCCATCACCCACCGGATCGCCTACGGCGTGAGCAGCGGCGTCTACCACCCCCAGCAGGTCCTCGCCGTGACCTTCACCGCCCGCGCGGCCGGCGAGATGCGCGGCCGGCTGCGCCAGCTCGGCGCCGAGGGCGTCCAGGCCCGCACCTTCCACGCCGCCGCGCTGCGCCAGCTCCAGTACTTCTGGCCGCGCGCCGTCGGCGGCCCCGTGCCCCAGCTCCTGGAGCGCAAGGTCCAGCTGGTGGCCGAGGCGGCCGGCCGCTGCGGCCTGCGCGTCCAGCGCACCGAACTGCGCGACCTCACCGCCGAGATCGAATGGGCCAAGGTCACCCAGATCGCCCCCGAGGACTACCCGGTGGCCGTCGCCAAGTCCGGCCGCGAGGCCCCCCGCGACCCGGCCGAGACCGCCCAGGTCTACCGCGTCTACGAGGAGGCCAAGAGCCGCCGCGGCAGCATGGACTTCGAGGACGTCCTGCTGCTCACCGCCGCGATCCTGGAGGACCGCCCGGACATCGCCGAGCAGGTCCGCTCCCAGTACCGGCACTTCACCGTCGACGAGTACCAGGACGTCTCCCCGCTCCAGCAGCGCCTGCTCGACCGGTGGACCGGCCCGGACGGCGGCGCCAGCCTCTGCGTCGTCGGCGACGCCAGCCAGACCATCTACTCCTTCACCGGCGCCACGCCCGACTACCTGCTCAACTTCCGCAACCGGCACCCCGGGGCGACGGTGGTCAAGCTGGTCCGCGACTACCGCTCCACCCCCCAGGTCGTCCACCTCGCCAACGGGCTGCTCTCCCAGGCCCGCGGCGAGGCCGCCCGGCACCGCCTGGAGCTCGTCTCCCAGCGCGAGGCCGGCCCCGAACCGGTCTACACCGAGTACGAGGACGAGCCCACCGAGGCCGAGACCACCGCCCGCCGGATCAAGGAGCTGCTCGCCGCCGGCGTGCGCGCCAGCGAGATCGCGGTGCTGTTCCGCACCAACGGCCAGTCCGAGGTCTACGAGCAGGCCCTCGCCGACCTCAACGTCCCCTACCAGCTCAAGGGCGCGGAACGGTTCTTCGAACGCCCCGAGGTCCGGGACGCCGGCGTGCTGCTGCGCGGCGCCGCCCGGGCCGCCTCCGACCCGCTCACCGACGACGCCCCGGACCTGGCCGGCCAGGTCCGCGCGGTGCTGGCCACCCGCGGCTTCACCGCCGAGCCCCCGGCCGGCTCCGGCGCCGTCCGGGACCGCTGGGAGTCGCTGGCCGCCCTCGTCCGGCTGGCCGAGGAGTTCGAGCGCACCCGCACCGAGGCAGGCCAGGGCACCGACCTCTCGGCCTACGTCGCCGAGCTGGACGCCCGCGCCGCGGCCCAGCACGCCCCGGCCGTCGAGGGCGTCACGCTCGCCTCGCTGCACGCCGCCAAGGGCCTCGAATGGGACGCCGTCTTCCTGGTCGGCCTCACCGAGGGCACCCTGCCGATCATCTACGCCAAGACCGACGAGCAGGTCGAGGAGGAGCGCCGCCTCCTCTACGTCGGCGTCACCCGCGCCCGCAAGCACCTCAGCCTCTCCTGGGCGCTCTCCCGCTCCCCGGGCGGCCGGGCGAGCCGCAAGCCCAGCCGTTTCCTGGACGGGCTGCGCCCCGGCTCCACCGCTCCCGGCGCGCGCACCGGCGCGCGCGGCGGGCGAGGGGGCGTCGAGCCCGGCGAGCGCTCCGCCGCGCGGCGGGTCCGCGGACCGGTCAAGTGCCGGGTCTGCGACAAGGTGCTCACCGAGGCCGTCGAGCGCAAGCTGCGCCGCTGCGAGAGCTGCCCGTCCACGATGGACGAGGGGCTTTACGAGCGGCTGCGCGAGTGGCGGGCCCGGCAGGCGAAGAAGCAGGGCGCGCCGGCCTACGTGGTGTTCACCGACGCCACGCTGATGGCGATCGCCGAGGACGTGCCCGCCGGCCGCGGGGAGCTGGCCGCCATCTCCGGGGTCGGCGCCCTGAAGCTGGACAAGTACGGGGCGGCCGTGCTCTCGTTGTGTGCGGGGGAGGAGCCCGAGGAGGACCCGGACGACGTCGAGGACGGCGGTTCGGACGATCCGGCCTGAGCCGGTCCGGGCGTGGCCCAGGAGGCCGCTCCGAGGGTTTCGGAACCCGTTGTGTGACGTGCCGAAGAACTCGCGTGAAAAATAGTTTGCGCCGCGTACCGGGAGCGCAATAGCCTGCCGGAGCGGTCAAGGGGACGCGGTCGCACGGGGTGAAACCTGTGCCGACGCCCCTCGCCCGAGAGCTTCACCACAGCTTTACCGAGACAGACATCCGAACATTCGGAGCCAGGGAGACCAGGCTCCGCGAGACGCCGAGAGGAGGCGAAGACAGTGGGAAACATCATGATCACCAAAATGACTGGCCAGACCGTTGTCGCTGCCTCCCTGCGTGCCGCCCGTCTGCGGGCGCTCGCCGAGCTCGGTGGAACCGGTCTGGGTCTCGACACCACCGGTGTCTCCGTCGCCCCCGTTGTCAGTGGTCCTGGACACACTGATCTGTGCCTCACGGGCAGCAGGAGCGTCGACGGCACCACTGTCGAGACCGGTCTGTCCCGGGGCTGGGCCTCGTTCGGCACGCCGTGCTCCCTGCGCGACGAGCGACCGACCCAGGCACCGAAGGCGGCCGTAGCCGCCGCCATGCATGGCGGCTATGCGCAGGTCATCGGTGCCGAAAACGCCCAGAAGCAGAACGAGCAGCAGATTAACCAGGCCATGGCCGCCTTCACCGGCGCCGAGGCCGTCCGGATGTGGGCCTTCCGCGGCCCTGAACCCTGGAGAGAACGAACCTGAGCCAGCCTCAGGTCGGCACCTCCAGGGCCGCGGAACCCGTCACACCGGGATCCGCGGCCCTTCTGTTTTGTCCGGTACGCAAGACCACCCAGGCCCTCCGGGGCCTCCGGCCCAGCACCACCAGTCACCTGGGCCGGAACCACTGAGAAAAGACGAGGAAGACGCCCACAGTGTCCACGGTCATCACACCGCCCACCCCGTCCGTACCGCCGACAAGCCAGATCACCCAGGCCGACCAGGCCGACCCCCCGGAGGTTCCTTCCATGCAGCTCAGCTCGATCGAGCAGGCCGAGTCCCTCGGTCTCCCCATCCCCTGCCGCGCCTTCGACCCCGAGGTCTTCTTCGCCGAGACGCCGGCCGACGTCGAGTACGCGAAGTCCCTCTGCGGCACCTGCCCGGTGAAGGAGGCCTGCCTGGCCGGCGCCCTGGAGCGGCGCGAGCCGTGGGGCGTCTGGGGTGGCGAGCTGTTCGTCCAGGGCGTCGTCGTGGCCCGCAAGCGTCCCCGTGGCCGTCCGCGCAAGACCGAGGTCATGGCGTGAACCCCGCCCACGGCGCCAGGGTCGTCCGCCGGGGAGAGCAGCCCCCGCTGGACAGCGCCCTCCGCCGATCCGTGCGGATCGCCGCCGCCAAGGCCGACGCCGCAGCCCGCATCCCGTTCCCGAGCAAGCACCACGAGCAGGACCACCACATGAACCCCGCCGCCGTCGATCCCACCGCCCGCGCCGAGCAGGCCACCGAACGTCAGACCCAGAACAGGATCCTCGAAATGCAACTCCTCCACGAATCCCTGGCCCGTGCCCATATGCAAGACAGGCTGCACGAGGCCGAGAACCAACGGCTCGTCAACCGGGTCGCCCGGGCCCGCAGGCTCAGGCAGCGGGCCGAGCGGGCCTCGATGCGGGCCCGCAAGGCGCTCGCCGTCGCACTGATGTAGGGCCTTCGGCCCGGGGCCGTCCTCGACAGGCCCCTCCCGGACTCCGGTCCACCCCCGTCGTGCCGCAGGCCGCTCCCCGTCGTCGGGGAGCGGCCTGCGGCCGTTGTCGCGGAGCCGGGGTCAGTCCTCGCGGACCCGGGCGGGCGCGGCGGGATCGGCGGGCCCTGCCGACGGGTGCCCGGCGAACTCGGGCAGCCACGCCAGCATCTCGGCGCGGAACGGCGCCTTGGCGCCCAGCTGGCAGAGCACCCCGATGGTGCTCAGCGTCACCCGGTGGATCAGCAGGTACGCGGGCGGCAGGTTCAGCTGCTTGCCCAGGTTGTAGGCGGGCGAGCGCGGATCGGCGATCCGGGCCGCCTGGGAGCGCATCCAGGTCCGGGTGAAGTGGAAGTTCTCCACCGCGGCCGGCTCGATGATCGGCAGCAGGTAGTCCAGCACCGCGTCCGGATCCAGCCGGATCGAGGGCTTCACGAAACCCTCCTCGCGCAGCATCCGGAGCACCCCGGCCGCGTCCCCGGCCAACGCCATCCGCAGCGAGGCCCCGATCGGCGCGGGCAGCCCGCCGGGCAGCCGGTCCACGGTGCCGAAGTCCAGCACGCCCAGCCGCCAGCCCGACACCGGGCCGTCGTCCTTCAGCAGCCGGAAGTTGCCCGGGTGCGGGTCCGCGTGCAGCAGTCCCGTCCGGGACGGGCCCGCGAACAGGAACCGGGCCAGCAGCTGCCCGGCGCGGTCGCGCTCCTCCTGGGTGCCGCCCGTGATCACCTCGGCCAGCGGGGTGCCGCCCATCCACTCGGTGACCAGTACCTGGTCGGCCTGGGCCACCACGCCCGGCACCACGATGTCCGGGTCGTCCGTGAACTCCTCGGCGTGCCGGCGCTGGGCCTGCGCCTCCAGCTCGTAGTCCAGCTCCTCCGAGACGCGCTCGCGCAGCTCGGTGATCAGCGGCTTGATGTCCAGCCCGGGGATCAGCGGTCCCAGCAGCCAGGCCACCCGGCTCAGCTGCGAGAGGTCCGCGAGCAGGGCGTCGCCCGCGCCCGGGTACTGCACCTTGACGGCGACCGTGCGGCCGTCGTGCCAGACCGCCTTGTGCACCTGGCCGATCGAGGCGGCGGCCGAGGGCCGGTCGTCGAACTCCAGGAACAGCTCGCGCCAGGAGTCGCCGAGCCGCTGGGCGAGCGCGGCGTGCACCTTGGCGGCGGGCATCGGGGGAGCGGCGTCCTGGAGCTTGGTGAGCGCCGCCCGGTACGGCCCGGCCACCTCCTCCGGCAGCGCTGCCTCGAAGACGGACAGCACCTGCCCGAACTTCATCGCCCCGCCCTTGAGTTCGCCGAGGACCTTGAACAGCTGGTCCGCGGTGGCCTGTTGGAGCTCGGCGGTGACGACCTCGGCGGAGCGGCCGCCGATCCGCTTGCCCAGGCCGAGCGTGGCGCGGCCGGCTATCCCCAGCGGCAGGGCGGCGAGCCGTGCCGTGCGGGTCATTGCCTTGCGCGGAAGATCGCTCACCCCGGGCCTCCATTCCCCGGCCCCCCGGTTCCGGGCGGCCGACCATCTCTACGCCATTGTGCCCGCTCCCTGCTGCGTGCCCCTCGGAATTCCGTGGGGCGGGGCCGGGAGTGCCCTCGCTTTGCGGGGAGTTGGGTGGCTTGGTCCGGTGGGGGCCGGTGGTTCCGCGCCGGAAGTCGGCTCGGCCGACTTCCCGCGCGGGGCCGGACTGCTTCCTCCGGGGCTCCTCATCCCGGCGGCAGCGGCTGCCACAGGCAGCCGCAGTCGGGGTGCCCGCGCAGCCGCAGGCGCCTCGGCATGCCGTCCCCGGCCGAGACCTCGCACCAGCCGTCCACGCTCGGCGGCCGACCGCCGTCCAGGAACACCTGGACGTGCAGCGCCGCCAGCCCGGCGACCGCCGTCGCCAGCGCCGTGTCGCAGGCCGGGGTCCGGGCCCGTCCGGGGCCTCCGTCGGCGAGCTGGGCCAGGACCCGGGGCCAGGCGGCGTCCTCGTCCTCCCGGCGCAGCACCAGGCAGTGCCCGCAGGCGGACACCCCGGGGATCACCAGCGGTCCGACGACGCCGAACTCCTCGACCACGCCCACGTAGAGGTGCGGCACCCCGGCCCGCAGCAGCAGTCGGGCCTCGTACGTCCCGCCGGCGAAGGCGGCGCTGCCGTCCCGCGGCGCGAGGACCACGAAGTCCGGTGGCGGCTCCCCGGTGCGGCGCCGGGGCAGGGGCGCCGGCGGCCGGCCGGTGGCCCGCTGCACCGCCTCCCGGGCCGCCGTCGAGCGCAGCCGTCCGACGTCCCCGGGCGGCAGCCCGGCGGGGGAGCAGTCCTCCGGCCTCACCCGGCCGCGGTCCGCGACCGTGACCGTGCCGGTGCCGCCCGCCGCGAGCACCGCCGCCACGGCGGCGCCCACCCGGCCCGCGCCGCGCACCTCGATCCGCGCGTCGGCCCGGCGGCCGAGGACCGCCGGTGCGGCGCCCGGGCCGGAGTGGACCAGGGAGAGCGAGGCGAGGTCGGGGCCGAGCAGGTCCCGCTGCTGCGGGGGGAAGCGGGCCAGGGCGCGGCGGTCGGCCTCCGCGTCGTCCAGCAGGCCGGTCTCCTCCAGGCCGGTGAGCAGGGTGTCGGCCGGTTCGCGGCCGAGCCCGATGCGTTCGCCCTCGGTCAGGAGCTCCGGTCGCTCCCTTGTCCCGTCGAGCAGCGCGAGGAAGTCGCAGAGGGTCTTGTCGGCGTTGCCGAGCACCCCGGCGAAGCGGGTGACGGTGCCGAACTGCAGGGTCTGCGGGTCCCGCCAGCTGCGGGACAGCGCGGGTTTGAGGGCGAGGCGCACGACGATCTCCCTTCCGATCGTTTCCGGACGGCCGACCGCAGCTTGCCCCATCGCGCCGACGTCGTGCGGAAGGTTGTCCACAGGGCCGCGCGCATGATCGCACCATCCGTTCGCGAGCCCTGTGGATAACCGGCCATCCCCTCCGGCGTCGGTTTCCGGACACCCGCCGTCGACTTTTCGTTCCCGATCACTCCATGAAAGATTCCGGCCACGGCAGCGGACTTCTGTCCGTGGTACCGGGTAACGTCGTGTGCCATGGCAGCCGAGCGGGACTCCCATCCACCGGCGTCGCGTCGGCGTGCCCGCGCAGCGTCCGGGTCGCAGGTCGCGGCGCCGAACACACGCGGGCGCCCCGACCAGCGGCAGCAGCCGAGGCCGGCTCCACCGCAGCCGCCGCCCTCCGGCGCGGCGGCCCCCGAGGCGCACGAGCGCGGCCGGGTCGAGGTGCGCCGCAGCGCCCGCCGCAGCCGTACGGTCTCCGCCTACCGCGAGGGCGACCGCACCGTGGTGCTGATCCCGGCCCGGATGTCGCACGCCGAGGAGCAGCGCTGGGTCGCGCAGATGCTGGAGAAGCTCGCCGCCCAGGAGTCCCGGCGGACCCCCGGTGACGAGGCCCTGATGACCCGGGCCCGCGAGCTGTCGGGCGCCTACCTGGACGGTCGCGCCCGGCCCAGCCAGGTCCGCTGGGTCACCAACCAGAATTCCCGCTGGGGCTCCTGCACCCCCAGCGAGGGGACGATCCGCCTCTCCCACCGGCTCCAGGGCATGCCGGAGTACGTGCTGGACTACGTGCTGCTGCACGAGCTGGCGCACCTGCTGGTGCCGGACCACGGCCCGGCGTTCTGGGCCCTGCTGGAGTCCTACCCGCGGACCGAGCGGGCCCGCGGCTACCTGGAGGGCGTGGTCTCCGCCGCCCGGCTGCCGCACATCCCCGGCGCTCGGCACGCGGCCCCGGATCCGTCCGGGCCGGACTCCTCCTGCGGCTGAGGCCGCGGCGGCGCGGGCGGGGAGGGTGCGCACCCGGCCGGAGCCCGGTCGGTCCGACCGGAGGAACGACGGAAGGGGGCGCGGGTCAATAGGCTCCGCGCCCCCTTCCGGTGCCGCACCTCAGCCGGTCAGCTGCCGCGCCCGGGCCACCAGGTCGCGCACCGAGTGGTCGGTGAGCTCCGGCAGCCGGTCGTAGTCGAACCAGCGCAGGTCCAGCGACTCCTCGCTGATCAGCGCCTGCGCGCCGGCCGGGGCCAGCGCGATGTACTGGACGTCCAGGTGGGTGTTCTCCGGCCGGTCCTTGCCGGTGCAGCGGACCAGGTGCCGGTCCAGCTTGGCCGGCACCGGGGCGCCGTCGCTCTCCAGCAGCACCAGGTCGGGGATGCCGGACTCCTCGACGGCCTCGCGCAGCGCGGCCGAGGCGAGGTCGCGGTCGCCGGGCTCGCAGTGCCCGCCCATCTGGAGCCACATGCCGACCTTGGGGTGCAGGGTGAGCAGCACCCGCCCGGCGGCCGGGTCGACGACCGCCGCGCTCGCGGTGATGTGCGCGGGCAGGCAGGAGCGGTACAGGCCCTCGGGCTGCTCGGCCAGGTGCTCCAGGTAGTCCAGCCGCAGCCGCTCCTGGTCCTCGTCGGCGGGCCGCCACCCGGTCAGCGCGCGGACGGCGTCCGCGTGCAGTCCGGTGCCGGGCGTCCCGGTGGCGGGCGTCTCGGTCGCCGTCATGCGGTGGGCTCGCCCTTTCCGTCGGTGCCGTCCTCGTCGGTTCCCGGCCGCTCGTCCTTCTTGGTGAGGTCGGGCTTGCCGGCCGCGGCATCGCCGAGCAGCTTGTCGAAGGCGTCGAAGTCGATGCCGCCCTCCAGGTCGTCGGCGGAGCCCCGGTGCACGAAGGCGTCCGGGTCGTCCAGGTCGGCGGCGGTGGGCAGCATGTCCGGGTGCTCCCAGAGCGCGTCGCGGCCCTCGATGCCGCGGGCGTCGGCGAGCAGCGCCCAGAGCCGGGAGGCGTCGCGCAGCCGGCGCGGACGCAGCTCCAGGCCGACCAGGGTGGCGAAGGTCTGCTCGGCGGGCCCGCCGGCCGCGCGGCGGCGGCGGACGGTCTCGCGCAGCGCGCCGGCCTGCGGCAGGTGCGGCTCGGCGGCGGCGTGCACGACGGCGTCGACCCAGCCCTCGACCAGCGCGAGCGCGGTCTCCAGGCGGGCGAGCGCGGCCTTCTGCTCCGGGGTGTCCTCGGGCTGGAGCAGACCGCCGGCCAGCGCCTCCTGCAGCGCCTCCGGGTTGCTCGGGTCGAGCTGGCCGACCAGTTCCTCCATCCGGGAGGTGTCGACCTTGATGCCGCGCGCGTAGGCCTCGACGGCGCCCAGCAGGTGGGCCCGCAGCCACGGCACGTGGGCGAAGAGCCGCTGGTGGGCGGCTTCGCGCAGGGCGAGGTAGAGCCGGACCTCGTCGGCGGGCACGTTCAGGCCCTCGCCGAACTCGGCGACGTTCTGCGGCAGCAGCGCGGCCTTGCCGGCCGGGGCGAGCGGCAGGCCGACGTCGGAGGAGCCGACCACCTCGCCGGCGAGCGCGCCGAGCGCCTGGCCGATCTGGGTGCCGAACATGGCGCCGCCCATCGAGCGCATCACGCCCATCAGCGGGCCGGCCATGGCCTGCATCTCCTCGGGCAGCACGCCGCCCATGGCGTTGCCGACCCGTTCGGCGACCGGGTCCACCAGGTCCTTCCAGACCGGGAGGGTGGCCTCGATCCACTCGGCGCGGCTCCAGGCGACGGCGGTGCCGGCCCCGGAGGGGAACTCGGTGGAGCCGTCGAGCCACAGGTCGGCCAGGCGGACGGCCTCGGCGACGGCGGAGCGCTCGGCCGCGCTGACCGAGCGGTCCTTGCTCTTGCCCTCGGCGGGCTCGGCGACCACGGTCTGGCGGGCGATGTTCGTGGCGAGGTCCCAGTTCACCGGGCCGCCCTCGAACGAGAGCATCTGGCCGAGCTGCTGGAAGGCGGCGCCGAGGTCACCCGGGTTCATGCCGCCGAACATCGCGGCGAAGGGGTTGTCGGCTCCGGCGCCGCCCGGGGCGCCGGGCATGCCGAACATCGCGCCGAAGGGGTTGCCGCCGCCGAAGCCGAACGGCTGCGGACCGCCGCCGGACTGCTCCTGGTCCTTCTTCTCGTTCTTCTGCGCGTCGTCGGGCTTGGCCTTGCCGTCCTCGGGCTCCTCGGGCGGAACGCCGAATCCGAAGGGAAGGTCGCTCACGGGGTCCTCGATCCGGTCGGCCGTCATGCGGGTGTGGCGGAAAAGTCTGCGCCCGGGGCGGCGGCGGAGTGGGGGACTCGGGGGCGGCTCCCGCGCGGCAGGCCCGCGCCGGGTGCACCGCCGGGCCTTCGCCTCGGGCAGGATGGACGTACGTGACACACGTCCGTACGCACATAAAGCTAACCGTGGAGGATGGCCGGTGAGTTCCCCGCCCTCGGACGTTCGCTCTGGGCTGACCGGAGGAGAGGACGCGTCGGACACCACGGCGTCGCCGTCTCCAGCCTACGGCGGACGGCCGCTGACCGTGGCGGTCACCGGCGCCGCGGGGGTGCTGGGCGAGCGGGTCGCCGCCCGGCTGGTGGCCTCCCCGCACGTCCGGAAGGTCCTCGCCGTGGACGACCGGCGGGGGGAGGTGCCGGGCGTGCAGTGGCGGGTGCTCGACGTCCGCGACCCGGCGGTGGCCGAGCGGCTGGCCGGGGTCGACGTGGTGGTGCACCTGGCGATGGACTTCGGCATGGAGTCCGACGCCCGGGCCCGCAGCGCCTACAACGTGCGCGGCGCCCAGACGGTGCTGACCGCGGCCGCGGCCGCCGGCGTCCACCGGGTGGTGCTGTGCACCTCGGCGATGGTCTACGGCGCGCTGGCCGACAACGAGGTGCCGCTGGCGGAGGACTCCGAGCTGCGGGCCACCGAGGAGGCCTCGCTGGTCGGGGACCTGCTGGAGATCGAGCGGCTGGCCCGCCGGGCGCCGCGCGCCCACCCGGGCCTCCAGGTGACGGTGCTGCGCCCGGCCGTGGTGGTGGGCCCCGGCGTGGACACCGTGCTGACCCGGCACTTCGAGGCGCCCCGGCTGCTGGTGGTGGCGGGCTCCCGCCCGTGCTGGCAGTTCTGCCACGTGGACGACCTGGCGGCGGCGCTGGAGTACGCGGCGCTGGGCCTGGTCGAGGGCGAGGTGACGGTCGGCTGCGACGGCTGGCTGGAGCAGGAGGACGTGGAGCGGCTGTCCGGGATCCGGCGGATGGAGCTGCCGGCCTCGCTGGCGCTCGGTACGGCGGCGCGGCTGCACCGGCTCGGTCTGACCCCGGCCCCGGCCGGGGACCTGGCGTACACGATGTACCCGTGGGTGGTGTCCGGCAGCCGGCTGCACGAGGCGGGCTGGCGTCCGGCGCACACCAACGAGCAGGTGCTGGCCGAGCTGCTGGAGCAGGTGTCCGGCAAGCACGCGGTGGCCGGTCGCCGGCTGGGCGGCAAGGAGGCGGCGACCAGCCTGGGGGCGGCCGGGGCGACGGTGGCGCTGGTGGGTACGGCGGCGCTGGTGCGCCGGGCCCGCAAGCGGCGGCGGTTCTGACCGGTCGGCCCGGGTCGGCCGGTTCCGTCCTGCCGTAAACGGGGGGCGGGCGCTGGGCGGCACGCGCTTCTCACGATGCGAAATTCCGGCGTCGTGATGCGGAAAGTACTTGCCCCGTCCCGTCCCGGATGGGGAATCATGGGGTCATGTCCGAGAACCACGACCCCATCCGCCTGCTCGCCATCCGCGACACCCCGCTCTCGCTGGACGAGGTGTACGAGGCGGTCGGCGACGACGCGGCCGGCGGCACCACCGTCTTCGTCGGGACGGTCCGGGACCACGACGGCGGCAAGTCGGTCTCCGCGCTGGAGTACAGCTGCCACCCCACCGCCGAGCAGGAGATGCGCCGGATCGCCGAGAAGGTGGCCGCCGACTTCCCGGTCCGGGCGCTCGCCGCGGTCCACCGGGTGGGCCGGCTGGAGATCACGGACAAGGCCGTGATCGTCGCCGTCTCCTGTGCCCACCGCGGCGAGGCCTTCGCGGCCGCCCGTCGGCTGATCGACGACCTCAAGCACGAGGTGCCGATCTGGAAGCACCAGGTCTTCTCCGACGGCGGGGAGGAGTGGGTCGGCGCCGGCGGCTGCTGAGAGCGGGACCGGTGCGACGGAACCGATCGGCACACCTCGTGCGTCGGTCGGGGCAGGCGCGCCGAGGTCTCACTCCAACGGGTCCGTGACGGCGCTCCGAATACTCCCTGGAAGTGAGCCGATCGGCCGTCCCGTGACCCGGATGGCGCCGGCCGCGTTGTCCGCCGGAGTGGTTAATCTGCTCATAGACACGACGAGCTGGGAGTACTGACATGGGTGCGCTCGCCTGGTTGATCATTCCGGTGGTCGCGGTCCTGGTCGCCGCCCTCTGGGCGGTGTGGGCCCAGCGGGCGCCGCGGGCCACCGGGGACCCGGCCTCACTGGCCGAGCACCGCCGTTTCATGGCCGCCATGGAACGCACCACCGCCGGCGCGGCCGCCCCCGGCGAGGGCTCCGGCAGGTAGCCCGGCGGGCGCCGCTTCGGGCGCGTCCCGTACTGTCGTGGCATGCCACGCCGCTCCGCGACGATGCTCGCTGCCACCCTGCTGCTCATAGCGCTGCTCTGCGTCTCGGTGCTGATGAAGGTGCCGTACACGGAGATGAGCCCGGGGCCGACGTACAACACGCTCGGCAACCAGGGCGGCAAGCCGGTGATCAGCATCAGCGGGCACGACTCGTACCCGACGAGCGGCCACCTCAACATGACCACCGTCCAGGTCACCGGGGCCAAGTACGAGCCCAGCCTGGTCAACGCGGTGGTCGGCTGGCTGCGGGACGACGTGCTGGTGGTGCCGCACGACAACGTCTACCCCAAGGGGCAGTCGGACGCGGAGGCCAAGAAGCAGAACGCCGAGGAGTTCGCCTCCTCCGAGGACAGCGCGCGCACCGCGGCGCTCAAGCAGCTGGGCATCCCGGTGGGCAGCGAGTTCATCGTGAAGTCGGTCACCGCGGGCGCCCCGGCCGAGGGCCGGCTGCACGCGGGGGACCAGATCGTGGCGGTGGACGGCACGCCGGTCGGCTCGGTCGAGCAGGTGGTCGCGGCCGTCACCAAGCACAAGCCGGGCGAGTCGGTGGTCTTCACCGTCGTGCCGCGGGTCAAGGACGCGAACGGCGCCGCCACGCAGGGCGGGAAGACCGACGTCACCGTCCCGACCGTCCGGGCCAAGGACCTCGACCCGAACGCCTCCGCCGAGCGGGCGGAGCTCGCGGTGGTGGGCATCGGCACCGGGATGCGGCACACCTACCCGTTCCAGATCGACATCGGCCTGCAGGACGTGGGCGGCCCGAGCGCCGGCCTGATGTTCTCGCTCGGCATCATCGACAAGCTCACCCCCGGCGGCGACCTCACCGGCGGCAAGTTCGTGGCCGGCACCGGGACCATCGACGACGACGGCAAGGTCGGCCCGATCGGCGGCATCTCGATGAAGCTGATCGCCGCCCGGGACGCCGGGGCCGAGTACTTCTTCACCCCGTCCTCGAACTGCGCCGAGGCGACCAAGAACGTGCCGTCCGGGCTGACCCTGATCAAGGCGGACACGCTGGACGGCGCGCTGAAGTCGCTGGAGCAGGTCCGCTCCGGGCAGACCTCCGCGCTGCCGTCCTGCTCCGCCGGCTGACAGGCCCGGCCGACCGCCCGGCGGGCGCCGGGCGGCCGCCGGGAGAGCCGGCGGGGAAGGCGTCAGGCGAAGGTCGCCAGCAGTGCCTCGGTCAGGCCCGGCACCAGGTCGGGGCCGGTCAGCACCTCGCGGGCGACGTCCTTGGAACGCAGCCGCAGGGCGATCTCCTTCTTGCCGCCGCGCAGCACCGCGGCGGTGATCCGCACCTCCTCGCGCTTGGGGTGGTTGGCCACCCACTCGGCGAGCTGGGCGTCGCTGGCGCCCCGGGGGCGGGACTGCTCGGCGCCCGGGGGCAGCATCATGCGCTCGACGACCAGGGCGCAGCCGGCCACCGAGTCGGGCCAGGCGATGGTGCCGAGGAACTTGTCGAGCTCCATGCCGGCCGGCAGCTCGTCCTGCTCGATCGGGGTCAGGCCGGCCTCGTCGCCCTCGGCGAGGCCGAGCTGCTTGGCGATCTTCGGGTTGGCCTTGCGCAGGGCGGCGCTGTCCACCAGGGCGAACAGCCGGGCCGGGAGGTCCCAGCCGAGGGTGGATGCGTACTCGTCGATCTCCAGCGCGGCCCGGGTCAGCGGGGTGGCGGCCGGGAGCTTGGAGACGTCGTCGGGGGAGTTGTTCAGATCAGACGCGTCGGACATGACTCAATCCTCACACGCCGGGCGGGGCCCGCTCGCCGGGCGGTCCGCCGCGGGAGCCGTCGGCAGGGGCGCCGCGACGACCGCCGCGGGGGCCGCCCGGAGGGCCGCCGGAACCGCGGCCGGGACGGCCGGGGGCGGACCGGCGTCGTAACCGTCTGCTAACGGTGGGAACTCGACCAAAGCCTGGTTAAGTTTCTCTGACGACCGACCCATTCAGACGACACAGCCGAGGTGCCACCGTGGTCTTCCAGATGCCCGAACGCTCAGAGCCGGGTTTCCGGCGCAGGGTAGGCCCGCCCTCCCGGCGAGCGCGGGTGGCCCTGCTGACCCTGGGCGTGCTCGCGGTGTTCTTCCTGCTGTTCGTCATGTTCGCGGGCTTCTGGACGGACTGGCTGTGGTTCAAGTCGGTCCACTTCTCCTCGGTGTTCACCACCCAGCTGTGGACGAAGACCGGCCTGTTCGCGGTGTTCGGGCTGCTGATGGCGGTGATCGTCGGCTTCAACATCTGGCTGGCGCACCGGCTGCGGCCGCCGCTGTCGGCGATGTCGGTGGAGCAGCAGAGCCTGGACCGCTACCGGGCCGGCCTGGCGCCGTTCAAGCGCTGGGCGCTGATCGGCATCTCGCTGGTGATCGGCCTGGTGGCCGGCGCCGCCGCCTCCGGGCAGTGGCGGACCTGGCTGATGTGGACGAACTCGACCTCCTTCGGTGAGAAGGACTCGCAGTTCGGCATGGACGTCTCTTTCTACGCCTTCGACCTGCCGTTCTACGAGTTCGTGCTGGGCTTCGCGTTCAGCGCGGTGATCGTCTCGCTGCTGACCTCGGCGCTGGTGCACTACCTGTACGGCGGGCTGCGGCTGCAGGGCCCGGGCCGCCGGGCGAGCGTGGGCGCGCAGGGGCACCTGGCGGTGCTGCTGGGCGTGTTCGTGCTGCTGAAGGCCGTCGCGTACTGGCTGGACCGGTACGCGCTGGCGGTGAAGACCGGCTCGTACAAGGGCGTCTCGGGCTGGACCGGCCTGCGCTACGTGGACGCCAACGCGTTCCTGCCGGCCAAGACCATCCTGTTCTTCGTCGCGATCATCTGCGCGGTGCTGTTCTTCCTGACCCCGATCCGCCGCACCTGGGCCCCGGCCCTGATCGGCCTGGGGCTGATGGTGCTGTCGGCGGTGCTGATCGGCGGGCTGTACCCGGCGATCGTGCAGCAGTTCCAGGTCAAGCCGAACGAGCAGGCCAAGGAGACGCCGTACATCCAGAAGAACATCGACGCCACCCGCCAGGCGTACGGCATCGCGGACGCGCAGACCACCCAGTACACCCCGCAGGGCACCACCAACGCCGACGCGCTCAAGCCGGACGCGCAGACCGTCGCGGACATCCGGCTGCTGGACCCGAACGTCGTCTCGCCGACGTTCCAGTCGCTGGAGCAGCAGCGCAACTACTACGCCTTCCCGAGCACGCTGGACGTGGACCGCTACGGCACCGGGCAGGGCAAGCAGGACAGCGTGATCGGCCTGCGCGAGCTCGACCTCAACGGCGTGCAGCGCAACTGGATCAACGACCACTTCAAGTACACCCACGGCTACGGCGCGGTGGCCGCCAAGGGCAACCAGGTCGACGACAAGGGCCAGCCGGTGTTCACCGAGTCGGGCCTGCCGGCCACCGGCACGCTGGGCGACTACCAGCAGCGGATCTACTACGGCGAGAAGACCACCACCTACTCGATCGTCGGCGGCGCCAACAAGGAGATCGACTACACCGATCCCAAGACCGGCCAGAACGCCGAGTACACCTACTCCGGCGGCAGCGGGGTCTCGCTGGACAACCCGCTGACCCGGGCCGCGTACGCGGTGCGCTTCAGCGAGCCGCAGATCCTCTACGCGGGGGCGATCACCGACGGCGCCAAGGTGATCTACAACCGGACGCCCAAGGAGCGGGTGGAGAAGGTCGCGCCGTGGCTGTCGATCGACGCCGACCCGTACCCGGTGGTGCAGGACGGCCGGGTGCTCTGGGTGCTGGACGGCTACACCACCTCGGACGGCTTCCCGTTCTCCTCGAAGACGACGCTGGGCGCCGCCACCAAGGACTCGCTGACCAACCAGCGCGGTGAGCTGCTGACCGTCGCCAACCAGGTCAACTACATCCGCAACTCGGTCAAGGCCACGGTGGACGCCTACACCGGCGAGGTGAAGCTCTACCAGTGGGACGACAAGGACCCGGTCCTGAAGACCTGGATGAAGGCCTTCCCCGGCACCGTCGAGCCCAAGGCGGACATCCCGCAGGGCCTGCTGCCGCACCTGCGCTACCCGCAGGACATGTTCAAGGTGCAGCGCGACCTGCTCGGCCAGTACCACGTCACCGACGCCAACTCCTTCTTCAACGGCAGTGACATCTGGCAGGTCCCGGTGGACCCGACCAGCGACACCAAGCAGGTCCAGCCGCCGTACTACGTGACGGTGCGGATGCCGGACACCAGCACCGCGAGCTTCTCGCTCACCAGCACCTTCGTGCCCAACCAGCGGCCCAACCTGGCGGCCTTCATGGCCGTCAACGCGGACCCGGGGGACGACTACGGGAAGATCCGCATCCTGAAGATGACGGGCGAGAGCGGCGCCCCCGGCCCCGGCCTGGTGCAGTCGAAGTTCAACTCCCGCCAGGAGGTGGCCAACCAGATCTTCGCGCTGAAGAGCGGCGGGGACGCCGAGCTGGAGTACGGCAACCTGCTGACCCTGCCGGTCGGCGGCGGACTGCTCAACATCGAGCCGGTGTACGTGCGCGGACGCGGTGCCAAGTACCCGACGATGCAGAAGGTCCTGGCGGTGTACGGGGACGACAACGTGGCGTTCGAGGACACCCTGGAGGCCGCGCTGAAGAAGGTGTTCGGCGGGACGCCCCCGTCGACCACCCCGACCGTGCCGTCCAACCCGGGCACCGGGACGACCCCGACCAACCCGACGACGCCCACCGCGCCGGCGCCGGGCGGGACGATCTCGCCGGAGCTCCAGAAGGCGCTCTCGGACGCGGGGAAGGCGTACAACGACAGCCAGACCGCGTTCAAGAACGGCGACTGGGTGGCCTACGGCAACGCCCAGAAGGCGCTCGGCGACGCGCTGAAGGCCGCCGAGGCGGCCCGCGGCGGCAGCCCGGCGCCCGCCCCGGGCGGCACTCCCGCCCCGGGGGCCACCGGCGGCGGATCGCCCAGCCCGCAGCCGTAGCCCGCTGAGCTGCGGCAACCGTTTTCCGTTCCACCCCGCGACCGTGCTATGGTTCAACCACCGACGCGGGGTGGAGCAGCTCGGTAGCTCGCTGGGCTCATAACCCAGAGGTCGCAGGTTCAAATCCTGTCCCCGCTACAAAGGCCAGAGGCCCGGAGGATTCTTCCTCCGGGCCTCTGGTGTTTCCCGTTCCGTTCTCGCCCGGAAGCGGCGGGAACCGCTCCGGTAGTATCGACCGTCGCCAAGGACGACGGCAGCGGGGTTTGTGGGGTTGGAGTGTCGGGAAATCGACAAAGCGCCGAAGCAATTTCGTCGGCTTCGGGTCAGCCCCGCCGGAATTCGGCCGGGGCAGGTGTACGCGGGTACTGGGTGATGCGACGATGGGACACATGGGGGACGGTGCACGGCCGCTGACCGGCCGTCGGGTCCGGCGCCTCCCCCGGGAGTCCTCCCGGTCGCACGCCGGGGCACGATGCCGCGACACTCTGGGGGAGCGGGAGTCGGCATGAGGCTGATCGGCAAGTCAGGCGCCAAGTCCGCGGCGGCCGTCGAGGCGGACACCGACGCCTGGGCGGAGAGCCCCGAGAGCACCGCCGCCCACCCCGGAGCCCTGCCGGCCCAGCGCACCAGCGGACTGTCCGAGCGTTCCCCGGCCCCCGGCTGCGGACCCGACAGCCTGGTCCACGTGTCGACCCGTCAGTTCGCCGCCGCCGTCGGCGCGTACGGCGAACAGCCCGGCGGGGAGCCGGCCGCCGGCGCCGCGCTCGACCCGGCCGGCCTCGACTCGACCAGCTTCGAGACCGCCCTCGCCGCCCGCGAGTCCGCCGCGCTGGAGGCCCGCCACCGGCAGGCCGCCGACGGCGGCGACCCGGACGCCGCCTGCCGGCTCGGCACCCTGCTGCTGCGCCGCGGCGAACTGGAGGACGCCGAGTCCTACCTGCGCGCCGCCGCGGCCGCCGGGGTGCGCGCCGCCGCCAACAACCTCGGCGTGCTGCTGCACCAGCAGGGCCACCGCGCCGAGGCCGGCCAGTGGTGGCGCCAGGCCGCCGTGGCCGGCAGCGCGCCGGCCGCGCACGCGCTCGGGCTGCAACTGCGCGACCAGGGCGAGGAGGAGGCCGCCGAGTACTGGCTGCACTTCGCCGCCGACCACGGCCACCCGCTGGGCGCGTACGCCCTGGGCGACCTGATGGAGCACCGGCGGGACGTGCGCGCCGAGCGCTGGTTCAAGGTCTCCGCCGACGCCGGGCACCGGGAGGCCTCCTACCGGCTGGCCCGGATGCGCGAGGCCGCCGGGGACAAGGAGACCGCCGAGACCTGGTACCGCACCGCCGCCGCCCGCAGCCACGCCCGCGCCGCGCTGCGCCTGGGCGTGCTGCTGGAGGAGCGCGCCCGCGCCGACCAGTCGCTGCTGGAGGAGGCGGCCCGCTGGTACCGGCAGGCCGCGCAGAACGGGGAGCCGCGCGCGGCCTGCGCGCTGGGCTTCCTGCTGCGCGACTCCGGGGACGTGGCGGCCGCCGCCGAGTGGTGGCAGGAGGCCGCCGAGGCCGGGGACGGCAACGCCGCCAACGCCCTCGGCGCGCTGCACGCGAGCCGCGGCGAGGCCGCCGCGGCCGAGCGCTGGTACCGCGCCGCACTCGACGCGGGCGACCAGAACGGCGCCTTCAACCTGGGCCTGCTCTGCGCCGGCACCGGCCGCGAGCAGCAGGCCGAGCAGTGGTACCGGCGGGCCGCGTACGCCGGGCACCGGGAGGCCTGCAACGCGCTGGCCGTGGTGCTGCTTCAGCGCGGCGACGAGTCCGGCGCCCAGCCCTGGTTCTCCAAGGCGGCCGAGGCCGGCAGCGTGGACGGCGCGTTCAACCTCGGCGTGCTGCACGCCGGGCGCGGCGAGCAGCAGCAGGCCCAGGAGTGGTACGCGCGCGCCGCGGCCGAGGGGCACGGCGAGGCGGCCCTGCAGCTCGCGGTCGTCCAGGAGCAGCGCGGGAACCTGGCCGGGGCGCTGCAGCGCTACCGGCAGGCGGCGGCCGGAGGCTCGGCCGAGGGCGCGTTCCGGCTGGCCTCGCTGCTGGACCGGCGCGGGGACGCGGACGCCGAGGCCGAGCACTGGTACGCGCTGGCCGCCGACGCCGGGCACCGCCGGGCGCAGGTGCGGATGGGCGTGCGGGCGGCCGAGCGCGGGGCGCTGGAGATCGCGGAGAGCTGGTACCGGCGGGCCGCCGAGGCGGGCAGCCGCAGCGCCGCGTTCAACCTGGGGCTGCTGCTGGCCCGGCAGGACAGCGAGGCCGAGGCGATGCTCTGGTACACCCGGGCCGCCGACGCCGGGCACGGCCGGGCGGCGCTGCGGCTGGCGCTGCTGGCACTGCGCCGCGGGGAGCCGATGCAGGCGGAGAACTGGTGCCGGCGGGCGATCGACTCCGGGCCGGCCGAGGTGGCCGAACGGGCCGGGCGGCTGCTGGGCGCGCTGAACGCCGAGTTGAGCGCGTAGCCCCCGATTCGGGCGGCTCCCGATCCGCTTGTCCCGCCGGTCGGCGCAACCCCCTGATCAGTGCAACTCCCTGATCAGGGGCGGCAGTTCGGGCACAGGCCGCGGTAGGTGACCTCGGCGGCGGTGACGGCGAAGCCGAAGCGCTCGGCGGCGGGGAGGGCGGCGAGCGGGTCGCCCTGCGGGTGGACGTCGCGGATCGCGCCGCAGCCCGAGCAGATCAGGTGCTGGTGGGCGCGGTGCGCGTTGGGGTCGTAGCGCTTGGCGCGGCCGTCGGTGGCGACCTCCAGGACCTCGCCGAGGGTGACGAGTTCGCCGAGCGTGTTGTAGACGGTGGCGCGGCTGATCTCCGGCAGCCGGGCCGCCGCGCGGGCGTGCACCTCGTCGGCGGTGAGGTGCACGTGGTCGCCGTCCAGGACCTCGGCCACGACCCGGCGTTGCGAGGTCAGCCGCCAGCCCCGTGCGCGCAGTCTCTCCAGCAGGTCGCTCATGCCATCCAGAGTAGGTCAAGCTCCGAGATTGGTTCCAGTATTGACTTGGACAAAGTCCAAGTTAGGATCGTGTCATCACGACCGGACACCGCGGAGGCACTCCCATGACGATCCAGGACGAGCAGCGCCCGACCCTGACCACGGAGGCGGGTGCCCCCGTCGCCGACAACCAGAACACCGAGACGGCGGGCGTCGGGGGCCCGGCGCTCATCCAGGACCAGCTGCTGTTCGAGAAGCTCGCGCACTTCAACCGCGAGCGGATCCCGGAGCGCGTGGTGCACGCCCGCGGCGCCGGTGCGTACGGCACCTTCACCGTGACCGCCGACGTGACGCCCTGGACCCGGGCGGCGTTCCTCTCCGAGGTCGGCAAGCAGACCGAGACGTTCCTGCGCTTCTCCACCGTGGCGGGCAACCTCGGCGCGGCCGACGCGGTGCGCGACCCCCGCGGCTTCGCGCTGAAGTTCTACACCGAGGAGGGCAACTACGACCTCGTCGGCAACAACACCCCGGTGTTCTTCATCAAGGACGCCATCAAGTTCCCCGACTTCATCCACACCCAGAAGCGCGACCCGTACACCGGCTCCCAGGAGGCGGACAACGTCTGGGACTTCTGGGGCCTGTCGCCCGAGGCCACCCACCAGGTGACCTGGCTGTTCGGCGACCGCGGCATCCCCGCCTCGTACCGGCACATGAACGGCTACGGCTCGCACACCTACCAGTGGCAGAACGAGGCCGGCGAGCACTTCTGGGTCAAGTACCACTTCAAGACCGACCAGGGCATCCGCAACCTCGCCCAGGCCGAGGCCAACACCCTCGCCGGCGAGGACCCGGACAGCCACCAGCGCGACCTGCGCGAGTCGATCGAGCGCGGCGAGTTCCCCAGCTGGACGGTGCAGGTTCAGATCATGCCGGCGGCCGACGCGGCGAACTACCGCTTCAACCCCTTCGACCTGACCAAGGTCTGGCCGCACGCCGACTACCCGCCGATCGAGATCGGGAAGCTGGAGCTCAACCGCAACCCCGACAACGTCTTCGCCGAGGTCGAGCAGTCGGTGTTCTCCCCGGCGCACTTCGTGCCCGGCATCGGCCCGTCCCCGGACAAGATGCTCCAGGGCCGCCTGTTCGCGTACGCCGACGCCCACCGCTACCGGGTCGGCATCAACGCCGACCACCTGCCGGTGAACCGTCCGCACGCCACCGAGGCCCGCACCAACAGCCGCGACGGCCACCTGTACGACGGCCGCCACGGCCGGCAGAAGAACTACGAGCCGAACAGCTTCGGCGGCCCGGTGCAGACCGGCCGTCCGCTGTGGGCCGCGACCGCCGTCGACGGCCCCACCGGCACCCACGCCGCGCCCTCGCACGCCGAGGACGACGACTTCGTGCAGGCCGGCGACCTGTACCGGCTGTTCTCCGAGGAGGAGAAGCAGCGCCTGATCGGCAACCTGGCGGGCTTCATCGCCAAGGTCTCCGCCGACCGCGAGGACATCGTGGAGCGGGCGGTCGACAACTTCCGCAAGGCCGACGCCGACTTCGGGCAGCGGCTGGACGCGGCGGTCCGGGAGCTGCGCAAGCGGTAGTCACCGGACCGGGAACGGCGGCGGGGGGGGGGGGACAAACCAGCAAACAGCAAACAGCGGGGAAGAGAAAAGGACCAGGGAGAAGGAAGGTGGATTGGCAGTGGCGCCCCAGCAAAGGGAGGAGGAGAGAGGCGAGGGA
>NZ_JBHVJT010000017.1:46090-53861 GCF_042798815.1 Kitasatospora sp. NPDC057738
GGGGGGGGGGGGGGGGGGGGGGTGCGGGGGGGGAAGGGGGGGGGGGGCGCGGGCGGGGGAGTGGTTCGTCCCCCCGCCCACGCCTCGGGGGGTTGGGGCCCCGCGACCACGCTCGGGCCGGCCGGGTCAGACGGAGAGCCGGCGCAGGGCCTCCTCGTGCAGCAGGCCGTTGGAGGCGACGGCGTCGGCGCCGCCGGGGCCGGGGACGCCGTCCAGGCCGGTGAAGCGGCCGCCGGCCTCCTCGACGATGATGCAGTTGGCCGCCATGTCCCACAGCGACAGCTCGGGCTCGGCGGCGATGTCGACGGCGCCCTCGGCGACCATCATGTAGGACCAGAAGTCACCGTACGCGCGGGTGCGCCAGCAGGCGCGGGTGAGGTCCAGGAACGGGTCGAGGCGGCCGCGCTCCTCCCAGCCGCTGAGCGAGGAGTAGGAGAAGGACGCGTCCTCGATCCGGGAGACACCGGAGACCCGCAGCCGGGAGGCCTTGGTCAGGCTGCGGCCGCCGAACGCGCCCAGGCCCTTGGCCGCCCACCAGCGGCGCTGCAGCGCGGGGGCGGAGACGATGCCGACCACCGGGCGCTCGACGCCGTCCGGGCCGTCCTCCAGCAGGGCGATCAGGGTGGCCCAGACCGGGACGCCGCGGATGTAGTTCTTGGTGCCGTCGATCGGGTCGATCACCCAGCGGCGCGGGCCCGAGCCCTGGAGACCGAACTCCTCGCCGAGGACGGCGTCGCGCGGACGGGCGCGCTGGAGCACGCTGCGCACGAGCTCCTCGGCGGCCTTGTCGGCGTCGCTCACCGGGGTGAGGTCGGGCTTGGTCTCGATCTTCAGGTCGAGGGCGCGGAAGCGATCCAGGGTGACCGAGTCGGCCGAGTCGGCGAGGACATGGGCGAGTCGGAGGTCGTCGTGGTAATCGGCCATGCCCGAAACCCTAGCGAGCCTCCCCGGATCGGCACAGCCGGGCTCGCGGAGCGGCCCGGAGCGGGTGCGGGCGCTCCGCGTGCCGGGCGGCTCCGCGCGCCGGGCCGCTCAGTGGGTCGTGCCGCTGAGCTGGAGGCCGATGACACCGGCGATCACCAGCGAGATCGAGACCAGCTTGAGCACCGAGGAGCTCTCGCCGAGGAAGAGCATGCCGTAGATCGCGGTGCCGGCCGCGCCGATGCCCGTCCACACCGCGTAGGCGGGGCCGACCGGAAGGGTCTTCAGCGAGAGGGTGAGCAGGCCGAAGCTGCCGAGGGCGAACACGCAGAAGCTGATGGTGGGCCAGAGCTTGGTGAAGCCCTCGCTGAGCTTGAGGTTGATCGCGAAGCCGGTCTCCAGCAGGCCGGCCAGGACCACCAGGGCCCATGCCATCGCGTGCCCTCCCTGTCGATCGACGGGCGGACCGCATACGGCCCGACTTTCCTATGATCGCCAGGTGGGCCCGCTCCGACACCTCGAACGGGCCACCAACCCCGCCGACGGGCCGCGGACGGCCGGACTCAGTCGGCCTCGCCGTCCTTGCTGGCCAGCAGACGGCGCAGCGAGTAGAGCCGGGCCGCCTCGGCGTGGCCCTCGGCGACCCAGGCGTCCAGCGCGCAGTCCGGCTCGTCGTGGCTGCACGCGCGCGGGCAGTCGACGGTGCCGGCCTCCAGGTCGGGGAAGGCGAGGATGACCCGGGACGGATCGATGTGCGAGAGGCCGAACGAGCGGAAGCCGGGAGTGTCGATCACCCAGCCGGGGTTCAGCGCCTTCTTCGAGCCGGGCTTGGCGCCGGGCGGCGGGGGCAGGCGCAGCGCCAGCGCGGAGACGGTGGTGTGCCGGCCGCGGCCGGTGACGGCGTTGACGTGCCCGGTCTGTCGCCGGCGGTCCGGGACGAGCGCGTTGACCAGGGTGGTCTTGCCGACGCCGGAGTGGCCGATGAAGACCGTGGACAGGCCGCGCAGGTGCTCCCGGACGGCCTCGGCGCCGGTGGTCTCCAGCTCGTCGCGGCGGGTGACCACGTACTCGATGCCCAGCGGCGCGTAGGTCTCCAGCAGCGTCGAGGCCGGGGCGAGGTCCGACTTGGTGAGCACCAGCAGCGGCTCCATGCCCGCGTCGTACGCCGCCACCAGGCAGCGGTCGATCAGTCGGGGGCGCGGCTCCGGATCGGCCAGGGCGGTGACGATGGCCAGCTGCTCGGCGTTGGCGACCACGATCCGCTCGTACGGGTCGTCGTCGTCCGCGGTGCGCCGCAGCACCGAGGTGCGCTCCTCGACCCGGACGATCCGGGCGAGGGTGTCGGCGTCCCCGGTGAGGTCGCCGACCAGGTTGACCACGTCGCCGACGACGACGCCCTTGCGGCCCAGCTCGCGGGCCTTCATGGCGACGACCTCGCGTTCCTGCTTCGTTCCCGGGTCGACCAGGCAGGTGATCCGACCGCGGTCGATGGTCAGCACCATCGCCTCGGCGGCGTCCTCGTGCTTGGGCCGGATCCGGGTCCGCGGCCGGGAGCCCCGGCGGGCGGGGCGGTTGCGGATGTCGTCCTCGTCGGCGTCCTTGCCGTAGCGGCGCATGTGCTCAGTCTCCGCTCAGGCGCCCGCCGCCGCTTCGCCGAGCAGCTCGGACCACATCCCGGGGAAGTCGGGCAGGGTCTTGGCGGTGGTGGCGACGTTCTCGACCTCGACGCCGGGCACGGCGAGGCCGAGCACGGCGGCGGCGGTGGCGAGGCGGTGGTCCTCGTAGGTGTGGAAGATGCCGCTGTGCAGCGGGCGCGGGCGGATCCGCAGGCCGTCCTCGGTCTCGGTGACGTCGCCGCCCAGGTCGTTGATCTCCTTGGCGAGCGCGGCGAGCCGGTCGGTCTCGTGCAGGCGCAGGTGGGCGATGCCGTACAGGTGGGACTCGGAGTCGGCCAGCGCGGCGACGGCGGCGATCACCGGGGTGAGCTCGCCGACGTCGTGCAGGTCGGCCTCGATGCCGTGGATCCGGCCGGTGCCGGTGAACTGCAGGCCCTCGTCG
Organism: Kitasatospora sp. NPDC057738; assembly: GCF_042798815.1. Lineage (NCBI taxonomy): Bacteria > Bacillati > Actinomycetota > Actinomycetes > Kitasatosporales > Streptomycetaceae > Kitasatospora > Kitasatospora sp. NPDC057738. The sequence continues at coordinate 49,070 of NZ_JBHVJT010000017.1, forward strand.
GTGAACTCGCAGGCGCCGCCCATCCGGGTGTAGATCTCGCGCAGCTGGTCCCCGGGCTGGGTGGTGTGCCTGGGCCAGTCCCGCACGGTGACCCGACCTCCGGTGACCAGGGCGGCGGCGAAGAACGGCGCGGCGTTGGAGAGGTCCGGCTCGACCACCAGGTCGCGGCCGAGCAGGGCGCCGGGGGTGACCCGCCAGACGTCCTTCTCGCCGCCGTCCTCGGGGGCGTCGACCTGGGCGCCGGCCAGTCGCAGCATCTCCACGGTCATCCGGATGTGCGGCAGCGACGGGACCGGGCCGCCGACGTGGCGGACCTCGATGCCGTGGTTGTAGCGGGCCCCGGAGAGCAGCAGGGCGGAGACGAACTGGGACGAGGAGGAGGCGTCCAGCTCGACCGGGCCGCCGTCCAGCGAGCCGGTGCCGTGCACGGTGAGCGGGAAGGCGCCCCGGCCGCCGTCCTCGATCCGGGCGCCGAGCGCGCGCAGGGCGTTGATCACACCGTGCTGGGGGCGCTCGTAGCAGCGCGGGTCGCCGTCGAAGTGCACGGGGCCGTCGGCGAGGACGGCGAGCGGCGGCAGGAAGCGCATCACCGTGCCGGCGTTGCCGACGTCGACGGAGGCGGGGCCGAGCAGCGCGGGGGCGGGGATGACCCGCCAGGCCTCGCCGCCGCCGGTGCCGCCGGAGTCGTTGTTGACCTTCTCCTCGATGGTGACCCCGAGGGCGCGCAGGCCGTCGGCCATCAGCTGGGAGTCGCGGCTGCGCAGCGGGCGCCGCACCCAGCCCGGCCCGTCGGCGAGTGCCGCCAGCACCAGGGCCCGGTTGGTGACCGACTTGGAGCCGGGGATGGTGACGGTGGCGTCGACGGGGCTGGTCGCGACGGGGGCGGGCCACAGGGTCTCGGTCATGGGGCAAGTCTAGGGGCCGCGGCGGAAGCCCCCTCGTCGGTCGGGCGGCGGGACGCCCCGGCCGGCTACCGCAGCGGCTGGAGCAGCCAGGCGGCGCCGAGGCCGAGGCAGGCGAGGGCGACGAGCAGGAAGACGGTGACCCAGGCGAGGGCGGGGACGTGGGTGAGCCGGGCGAGCTGGTCGGCGTCGGAGTCGCGGGCCCAGCCGATCCGGCGCTGGTGCTGGAGCTCCAGGACGGGGCGGACGGCGCCGAAGAGCAGGAACCAGCAGCCGAGGTAGGCGAAGCCGGCCTGGACCTCGGCGCTGCCGAACCACGAGACCAGGAAGAAGGCGCCGCCGGCGACCAGCACGCTGAGGAAGCCGAAGGCGTTGCGGATGCGCAGCAGCAGGGCGAGCAGCAGCACGATCGCCAGCCAGAGCAGCAGGGTGATCCGGTCGGCGGCGAGCAGGGCGGCGCAGCCGAGGCCGAGAAGCGCGGGGGCGGTGTAGCCGGCGGCGGCGGTGAGGACCATGCCGGGGCCGGTGGGGCGGCCGTAGGAGAGGGTGAGCCCGGAGGTGTCCGAGTGCAGCCGGATGCCGGCCAGCTTGCGGCGGGTGACCACGGCGATCAGGCCGTGGCCGCCCTCGTGGGCGATGGTCACGGCGTTGCGGGCGACGTGCCAGAGCGGGCGGGCCAGGACGGTGAGCAGGGCGGCGGCGCCGGTGGCCAGGACCAGCCAGCCGGGTGGGGCGGTCTGGGTGCCGGTCACCTGGTTCCACAGGTCGCCGAGGGTCAGGTCGTTCGCGTTCATCGGGGTCTCCGCCTCCGTCCGCCGCACTGGGCCGTCGCGTTGGGCCGTTCGGGGCAGCCTCCCATGCGGGGACGGGCGGGAGGCGGCGGGTGGTTCTGGTCCGGGGATGAACAAGTCCTGAGGACCGGTGGCATGGCAAGCTGGCCCGCATGTGCGGTCGGTTCGCAGCCAGCAGCAAGCCCGAGGACGTCGTCGAGCTGTTCGACGTCGAGCACTGGGATCCCGCGGAGACCCTGGACCCGAACTGGAACGTCGCGCCGACCAACAGCGCCTTCGTGGTGCTGGAGCGGCTGGGCGGGGAGCGGCCGCGGCCGGTGCGGCAGCTGCGGGTGCTGCGCTGGGGGCTGGTGCCGCAGTGGTCGAACTCCGCCGAGACGGCGGTGAAGATGATCAACGCCCGGTCGGACACGGTGCACGAGAAGCCCTCGTACCGGCAGGCCTTCGCCGCGCGCCGGTGCGTCCTGCCGGTGGACGGCTACTACGAGTGGCAGACGGTGCCGGGGGAGCGCGGAAAGGCCCGCAAGAAGCCGTACTTCGTCTCCCGGGCCGACGGCACCCCGCTGGCGCTGGCCGGGCTGTACGAGTTCTGGCGCAACCGGGCGGTGCCGCCCGGGCACCCGGAGGCCTGGCTGGTGACCTTCACGATCGTCACCACGGACGCCGAGGAGTCGCTGGCGCCGATCCACGAGCGGATGCCGCTGTTCCTGGACCCGGGGGACTGGGACGAGTGGCTGGACCCGCGGCTGACCGACCCGGACGGGCTGCGCCGGCTGCTGGTGCCCCCGCCGCCGGGCGCGCTGCTGGCCACCCCGGTGTCGCCGGCGGTCGGCAGCATCCGCAACAACGGTCCGGAGCTCAAGGAGCCGTGGACCGAGGTCGAGTACGAGACCACCCTGTTCTGAACCTTCCTGGAGTCACTGCGATGAGCACCACCGAACTGGTCCCCACCGAGGCCGGGGAGGCCCGGATCACCTACCACCGCGCCGAGCGGCCCGTGGCCGTGCTGGCGCTCGGCCACGGCGCGGGCGGCGGGATCGAGGCCCGGGACCTGGTGGCGCTGGCCGGGAAGCTGCCGGCCCGGGGGATCACCGTGGCGCTGGTCGAGCAGCCCTGGCGGGTGGCGGGCCGCAGGCTCGGCCCGGCGCCGAGGACGCTGGACCTCGGCTGGCGGCCGGTGGCGGAGCGGCTGGCCGGGCAGGGCCTGCCGCTGGTGGTGGGCGGTCGAAGCGCCGGGGCGCGGGTGGCCTGCCGCACGGGCGCGGCGACCGGGGCGGTCGGGGTGGTGGCCCTGGCGTTCCCGCTGCACCCTCCGGGCAAGCCGGAGAAGAGCCGGGCCGGGGAGCTGCTGGAGTCCGCTCTGCCGACGCTGGTGGTGCAGAGCGCGGCGGACCCGTTCGGCGGGCCGGCGGAGTTCCCGGAGCTCCCGGCGGGGCACGAACTGGTGGCGGTGCCGTACGGCAGCCACGGGTTCGAGGTGCCCAAGCGGGCGCCGGTGGGGCAGGACGAGGTGCTGGACCTGATCTGTTCGTCGGTGGGGGACTGGGTGCTGCGGCTGCTGTGAGGCCGTGAGCGGGGAGTTTCCGCTCGATCACTCGTGCGAGCGAATGGTGCCCGGGGGGCGGGAATGCGGCCGGGGCCGGTGTGGTTGTCGTGTCCGTCAGCACGAGTCACCGGTGTGAGAGGCAGGGCAGATGGGTTCGATCGCGTGCCCCGAGCGGCCTGAGGAGCGCGAGGCCACCACGGCGTTCGCCCCCTCGTGGTCGGAGTGGCTCGACGCGGGCGAGAAGCCCGTCAGCCCGATATCCTCCATTTCTGGGCGGCCCGCCGTGGGCCGTGCCCGTCATGCCGAGGAGGTGGGTCCGGTCGTCGGGACCGAGCACGAGGCCGATCCGGGCCGTGGCCCGGGCGACGCCCTGCCCGCGGGCGAGGCGCTCACCGGTGAGGAGCTGGCCGAGGCGATCGGTGAGGACACCTACCGGGTGTCGGCGGAGGAGAGCGAGGAGGCCCGGCGGGAGCGCTTCGAGCGCGACGCCCTGGGCTACCTGGATCCGATGTACTCGGCGGCGCTGCGCATGACGCGCAACCCGGCCGACGCGGAGGACCTGCTCCAGGAGGCGTTCGCGAAGGCGTACGCGTCCTTCCACCAGTTCCGCGAGGGCACGAACCTCAAGGCCTGGCTGTACCGCATCCTCACCAACACGTTCATCAACTCGTACCGCAAGAAGCAGCGGGAGCCCCAGCGCACCGCGGCGGAGGAGATCGAGGACTGGCAGCTGGCCCGGGCCGAGTCGCACATGTCGACCGGTCTGCGCTCGGCCGAGACCCAGGCGCTCGACCACCTTCCCGACAGTGATGTGAAGGACGCGCTCCAGGCCATCCCGGAGGAATTCCGGATCGCCGTCTATCTCGCGGACGTAGAAGGCTTTGCGTACAAGGAGATCGCGGACATCATGGGTACTCCCATCGGTACGGTGATGTCCCGGCTGCACCGCGGCCGTCGTCAGCTGCGCGGCATGCTGGAGGATTACGCCCGTGAGCGCGGGCTGGTCCCGGCCGGCAGCGGGGCAGGGCAGGAAGCGAAGGGCTCGGGCTCATGAGCTGCGGCGATCCGCACGAAACCGAGTGTGGCGAGGTCCTCGACCACCTCTATGAATTCCTCGACAACGAGATGCCCGAGGGCGACTGCGCAAAGTTGCGCGTCCACTTCGAGGAGTGCTCGCCCTGCCTGAAGCAGTACGGGCTGGAGCAGGCGATCAAGGCATTGATCAAGCGTTCCTGCGGGTGCGACGACACCCCGACCGACCTGCGCAGCAAGGTGCTGGCCAGGATCGACTCGATCCGGGCCGGGCAGCGCTCGGGCGAGCAGGTGGTGGTCGCGGTGGAGACCACCGTCGAGGTGCACGCCGAGTCGGCCCGTCCGGCGCCCGGGCTGGGCGGGGCGGCCGAACAGGAGTCCACGGAGCGCCCCGGCGCACCGGTCGAGGCCGGCGCCCAGGCGGAGTGACGGCCCCTCGGCGAACGCCCGCGCGGCGAACGTCCGTGCGACGGGCGGCCGGGTGGCGGACCAACAGGGACAGGGGTCCGCCGGCCCCCCAC
>NZ_JBHVJT010000017.1:53871-86916 GCF_042798815.1 Kitasatospora sp. NPDC057738
GGTGCGCGTAGGGGGGGGGGGCAGCCCCCGGGGAAGGCCCTTAGAGGGAGGGGTGTGGGGGGAGGGGGGGGGGGGGGGAAGAACAACGAGGACGTTTCCCCCCCCGGCCCGCCGGTGAGGGTGGGGCGGACGGTTCGCGCAGGTCGGGCAAGGAGTGACAGCGGCCCCGGGAGTGTGTGCTCCCGGGGCCGTTCCCGTTCCGCTCGCATGCGCTCTCACTCGTTCGAGTGAGTTGGCGGTGCGCCAACTGCGCCGTTGCGCCATCATGCGTCCCCATGTCCGGACGGCGGCCTATTCTCCTGACGGACACTCACCGTCGGTCCGCCCGACGCGTTGAGGCAAGACGGGGTCCGTACGGCGGGGAGGTCGAGATCGCTACCGACTGTGGAGGATCGACCCTGCCGCGAGGGGCGGCGCGCTACCTGGTGGCCGTCCCGGTGGCGGCGCTGTGCTGCCTGGTGCCGCTGCTGCCCGCCGCGGCCGCCCCAGGGGTGCCGCACTGGCTGGGCGCCCCGGTGGACTGGCCCAAGGTCGGGCTGCTGGCCTTCCTGCACGGCTGCTGGGAGTCCCTGGCCCAGGGCCTGCCCACGCCCTGCCTGGTGCTGGTGCGCCGGCTGCTGCACCGGCCCGCGTTGCCCGAGCGGACGCCGGCCCGGCCCGGGGTGAACGCCTTCTTCCCGGTGCTGTTCGCCGGGGTGCTGATGCTCCCGCCGTCCGCCGCCGCCCTGGTCGCCGCCCCGGCCGCGCTGCTCGGCGGCCCGAACGGGCGCGGCTGCCGCCCGCGCCAGCTGTTCAACGGCTCCCAGCTCGCGCTGTGCGCCTTCGCCTCCTCGGCCGCCTTCCACCTGCTGCGCGGCCCGCAGCTGCTGCTCGGCTCCCGCTTCCCGGCCGCGCTGCTGCCAGGATTCGCCGCCGTCGCGGTGTTCTGCCTGGTCAACGGGGTGGTGGTGGGCGTGATGCTGATGCTCGGCGAGGGGCGCCGCCCCGGGGTGCTGCTGCGCGGGGCGCACGCGGTGTGCGGGCTGCCGGTGCTGGTGCACGCGGCCGGCGGGCTGATGGTCGCGGTGCTCTGGCAGGGCCCGTACGGCGCGTTCGCGGCGCTGCTCGCCCTGCTGCCGCTGTCCATCTCGGCCTGGGTGTTCGCCCAGGGCCAGCGCGAGCGCGACGCCCACCAGGCCACCGTGCAGTCGCTGGTGCAGGCCGTGGAGATCAAGGACTCCTACACCCGGGGCCACAGCGAACGGGTCGGCCGGGCCTCGGTGCTGATCGCCACTCAGCTCGGCATGGAGGCCGAGCGGCTGCGCACCCTGCGCTTCGCCGGCATCCTGCACGACGTCGGCAAGCTCGGGGTGGCCACCGAACTGCTGCGCAGAAACGGTCCCCTCACCGAGGCGGAGCGCCGGGCGGTGGAGATCCACCCGGTGTACGGGTACGAGCTGGTGCGCGGGATCGACTTCCTCGGCGAGGCGCACGCCGGAATCCTGCACCACCACGAGCGGATGGACGGCCGGGGCTACCCGAGCGGGCTGGCCGGCGAGCGGATCCCCGAGTTCGCCCGGATCATCTCGGTCGCCGACGCCTTCGACTCGATGACCTCCACCCGCTCCTACCGGCGCGGCCGCCCGGTCGGCGAGGCGGTCACGGAGCTGGAGCGCTGCTCGGGCAGCCAGTTCGACCCGGTGATGGTGCGGGCGCTGATCGACGCGCTGGCCGGGCACGACTGGCAGCCGGTGGTGCACTCCGAGGACGGCATCGAGGCGGTGCCGGACATCCCGCTCGGGGTGCCCGAGCCGGTCCGGGCGGCGCCGGGCCGGGTGCCGCCCCAGGGCGGGAGCGTCCCCGCGGCCGGGCAGCCGTGAGGGCCCCCGGGCGCGCGGCTTCCGGGCGTGCGGTGCTCGGAGCGGGGGTGTTCGGGCGTGCGGTGCTCGGAGCGGGGGCGTTCGGGCCCCGGGCGCTGCGGCGGGTGCTCCTCGGCCGCACGCCCTGCGGGCGCACCGCGCGCGCGGTGCACGCGGTGGCCGCCGCGCTGCTGGTGCTCGCGCTGGGCGCCGTCGCGGTGCGCGGGGTCGCGGAGCCCGGGGTCGTGCTGGCGTTCACCGCGCTGATCGCGCTCGGCGAGTGCGTCCGGATCACCCTTCCGGGGGATCGGGAGCAGGCGCCCATCGGGGCGGCCGGCGCGCTGGCGTACGCGCTGCTCGGGCCGCTGCGCGGAGTGCCGACCGCGCACGGGACGCTCCAGGTGGTCGCGGTGACCGGGGCCGGTCTGCTGCTGGGCTGGCTGGCCTGCCTCGTCCTGCCGCGCCGCGTCCTGCCGGGCGGCCCCGGCCGTCCGCCCGGCCGTCCGCCCTGGGCCGACCCGGCCCGCCGCGACGGCGCCGCCCGCCGGCTGCTCGCCGTCGGCTTCGCGGCCGCCGTCTTCCAGCCGCTCTACAACGGCGGCGCGGTCGACCGCTTCTCGCCCGAGGGCCCGGCGTACGGGGCGTTCCTGACCGCCGTCGCCGCGCTGGCCGCGCTCTGCGACGCGACCCTGGCGGCGCTGCTGCGCCGCTCCGGCGGCGGGCTGCGGTTCCCGGCGGCGCTGGAGGACGAGCTGCGCTCGCTGTTCGGCATCGGCTCGGCGATCGTCGCCACCGGGATGCTGGTCAGCCTCGCGGCGGGCGAGGTCGGGCTGTGGGCGCTGCCGCTGTTCTGCACCCCGCTGCTGCTCGCCCAGGTGTCCTTCCGGCGCGCCGCCGCCGTGCGGGCCACCACCGGGCAGACCATCGCCAGCCTCGCCCGGGCCACCGAGGTGGCCGGCTACACCCCGCACGGGCACGCGCGCCGGGTCGCGGACACGGCGTGCGCGCTGGGCCGCGAGCTGGGTATGGGTACCCGCGAGCTCGCCCTGTTGGAGTACGCCGCGCTGATGCACGACGTCGGCCAGCTCTCCCTGGTCGAACCGGTTCCGGACGGCGCCACCGCCCTGCTGCCGTACGCCGAGCAGCAGCGGATCGCCCGCCTCGGCAGCGAGGTGATCAGCCGCACCGGAGTGCCCCGGCAGGTCGCCGAGCAGGTCGCCCGGCTGGCCGACCCGTACACCGGACCCGCCCCCGGCGAGGGGCCGGTGCCGCTCGCGTCCCGGATCATCCGGGTCGCCAACGCCCACGACGACCTGCTCACGTCGGCCCGCGGCCGGGGCGTCGGCGAGGCCGTCGGGCGGCTGGAGGCCCTGGAGGTGCTGCGGCTGGGCCGCGGCCGGGTCTACGACCCCCGCGTGGTGGACGCCCTCGCCAGGGTGGGCGGCCAGGCCCGTCGCTGAGGGCGGGCCCGGGCGCGCGGGGCTCGCACGGTACGGGCCGTGCGCCGCCGTCGCGGGACCGGGAAAACCGGGTTCCGGCCGTCAGGGGTTGAGCGGGTGGGATCGGACGGGCAGGCTGGGGAGGGGCGGACCCCAACCTCGGCGGTGGGGAGCGCGGGCGGGGGCGGGCGTGGTTGGATGCGGTCGTAGCGTGGAACACCGACCCGGGGCACCGGGCCCCGAACACCGTCCGAGGCGGTACGGGCACGGTGGCACGGGACTTGAGCGGACGACGACGGCAGGGACGAACGTGAGGATCTTCCACCGGGCACGGCACCGGCCGTCCGCCACCTGGCGGCAGACGACCGACCGGGCCTTCACGCTGATCGGCGACGGCCGCTACGAGGACGCCGGCGCGCTGCTGGTGATGGCCGCCGACCTGGAGCCGTGGCTCTCCGACTCCTGGTTCAACCTCGCCCTGCTGCACAAGTTCCGCCGGGACTGGGAGCAGGCCCGCTCGGCCGGGCTGCGCGCCGTCGCCCTGCTGGACCGCGAGCACGGCGCCCCGGACTGGTGGAACCTCGGCATCACCGCCACCGCCCTCCAGGACTGGCCGCTGGCCCGCCGCGCCTGGCAGGCGTACGGGCTGAAGCTGCCCGGCGGCCCCGGCGGGCAGCAGGACGGCCCGGTCAGCCTGGACCTCGGCACCACCCCGGTACGGCTCTCCCCGGACGGCGAGTCCGAGGTGGTCTGGGGCCGCCGGCTGGACCCGGCCCGGATCGAGGTGCTGTCCATCCCGCTGCCCTCCTCCGGCCGCCGCTGGGGCGAGGTGGTGCTGCACGACGGCGCCCCGCACGGCGAGCGGGTCACCGACGGCGTCGCCTACCCGGTGTTCGACGAGATCGAGCTGTGGGCGCCCTCCCCGGTGCCGACCTACGTGGTGCTGCTCCAGGCCGCCACCGCCGGGGACCGGGACGCGCTGGAGCGGCTGGTCGCCGACGCCGGCTACGCGGCCGAGGACTGGACCTCCTCGGTGCGGCTGCTGTGCCGCGCCTGCTCGGAGAGCCGGATGGCCTCCGACGACGGCGTCGCCGCCCACCACGACCCGCACGACGACGGCGACGCCGCCCACCCCGGCCACCTCAGCCACCTCAGCCAGGGCGGCGCGGCCGGGATGTCCTGGCTGGTCGAGCGCGAGTGCGGGATCGCCGCACCGGCCCACCTGGTGCGCACCCTGCTGGACCGCTGGGTCGCGGCCGCCCCGGGAAGCCGGGCTTACCGGGATCTCGAAGAAGTGTGCTGAGTACCCTGGTGAGGTAACGCGTACACCGACGGAAGCGGAAGACATGGCGGAGCAGGCCGAGCAGCACGAGCACGAGCACGACGTGGAGGGGACGGCGCCCGAGACGCCCGTGAAGGTGATCGGTGAGGAGCCCGACCTCAGCAAGGGCACCGCGCGCCCGATCACCGTCGTCGGCAACCCGGTGCTGCACCGCGAGGTCAAGGACGTCACCGTCTTCGACGGCGAGCTGTCCGCACTGATCGACGACATGTTCCAGTCGATGTACGCCGCCGAGGGCGTCGGCCTCGCCGCCAACCAGATCGGCGTCGACCTCAAGGTCTTCGTCTACGACTGCCCGGACGACGACGGCGTGCGCCACATCGGCCACGTGATCAACCCGGTGCTGGAGGAGTACCCGGCCGACCGCCGCCGCGTCCTGGACGACGGCAACGAGGGCTGCCTCTCCGTCCCCACCGCCTACGCGGAGCTGGCCCGCCCGGACTTCGCCGCGGTCACCGGCGTCGACAAGGACGGCAAGCCGATCCGCGTCGAGGGCACCGGCTTCTTCTCCCGCTGCCTCCAGCACGAGACCGACCACCTGTACGGCACCCTCTACATCGACAAGCTGTCGAAGCGGGACCGCAAGGACGCCCTGCAGCAGATGGCCGAGGGCACCCCGAAGTACGCGACGGTGTCGAACGCCTGACGGTGCGGTACGTGCGAGGGCCGGGACACCGCTGGTGTCCCGGCCCTCGGCGTGGGGTCAGCCGTGCCGCAGCCGGCCGGTGGACTCGCGGGCGACCAGCTCCGGGCTGAACAGGTAGTCCCTGACCTGGCCGCCGTGCCCCTCCAGCTGGCGCCACAGGGCCTCGGCGACGGCCGCGGCCATCTCCTGGATCGGCTGGCGCACGGTGGTCAGCGGCGGGTTGCTGTGGGCGGCCAGGTAGCAGTCGTCGTAGCCGACCACGGAGAGGTCGCCCGGCACCGAGCGGCCGGCCTCGCGGGCGGCCTGGGCGACGCCGAGGGCCATCAGGTCGCTGCCGGCGACGATCGCGGTGACGCCCGCGTCGAACAGCTGGCGGGCGGCCGCGGCGCCGCCGGCGATCGAGTAGGAGGACTCGGCGTACCAGTCGGCGGGGGCCTCCTCGCCGAGCAGTTCGCGCATCGCGCGCCGGTAGCCGTCCAGGCGGTTGATCGAGGGCCGCAGGTAGCCCTGGCCGCCGGCCAGTCCGATCCGCCGGTGGCCGAGTTCGCGCAGGTGCGCGACGGCGATCCGGGCGCCGAGCGCCTCGTCGGTGGCGACGGTGGGTACGGCCAGGCCCTCGACCCGGCCGCTGACCAGCACCATCGGGATGCCGCGTTCGTGCAGCAGCCGGTAGAAGCCGTGGTCGGCGTGCGGGTTGGCGTGCCGGCCGGAGACCAGGACCAGCCCGGAGACGCCCTTGCGCAGCAGGACGTCGATGTAGCCCAGCTCGGCGGTGCCCTGGCGGGTGGAGGTGCCGACCACGGCGGTCAGGCCGTGCTTGGCGAGCTGCACCTCGATCGCGGAGGCGAGCAGGGGGAAGACCGGGTTGTCGAGTTCGGGGACGACGATGCCGATGAGCGCGCCCTGGTGCGGGTCGTAGCCCTGGTCGGGCTGCCAGCCGAGCTCCCGCATGGCCTCGGCGACCTTGAGCCTGGTGTCGTCGGAGACACCCGGTCGGTCGTTGATCACCCTGCTCACCGAGGCGGCGCTGACGCCTGCCCGGGCGGCGATGTCCCGTAGTGACGGGCCGCTCAATGTGGTCCTCCCGACTGGTCGAGCCTGCATCTTACAAATCCCGGGCCGCGGGTCGGCGAGGCTGTTGAAACAATCTTAGCAACATATTGCGCAACAGTTTCATCGCCGTTACGGTTCCCTCGTCGGCCCCGGTAAGCGGAACGCCGCCCTCCAGTACCCTGTTCGCCCGACCGAGGAGCTCCATGGACACGGCCCGCAGCCACCGCCTCGCCGCCCGCCACCATCCGCACCACGACGGCTCCGCGCGCTACGTCGGCGACCTCGCGCCCCGGCTCGGGCAGAAGGTCGACCTGCTGGTCCGGGTCCCGGCCGACCAGCCGGTGGAGCGGGTCTTCCTGCGCTCCGTCCCCGACGGCGAACCGCACTTCGAGGCCGCCGTGCCCGACCGCACCGACGCCGACGCGAACTGGTGGCGGGTCGGCCTGACGATGGTCAACCCGGAGATGAACTACCGGTTCTGGCTGCACACCCCGGACGGCGGACGCTGGCTCACCGCGGCGGGCCTGCACGACCACGACCTGCCGGACGCCACCGACTTCCGCCTCACCGCCCACCCGGCCCCGCCGGCCTGGGCCGCCGACGCGGTGGTCTACCAGATCTTCCCCGACCGCTACGCCCGGGGCGGCGACGCCCCGCTCGCCGAGTGGGCCCGCCCGGCCGACTGGGACACCCCGCTGCACACCGGCGACGCCGCCGCCCTCCAGCAGATGTACGGCGGCGACCTCTGGGGCGTGGCCCGCAGGATCGACCACATCCAGCGCCTCGGCGCCACCGTCATCTACCTCACCCCCTTCTTCGAGGGCCGCTCCAACCACCGCTACGACGCCGTCTCCTTCGACCGCGTCGACCCGGCGCTCGGCGGCGACGAGGCGCTGATCGCACTGATCGCCGAGGCGCACCGGCGCGGCATCAAGGTGATCGGCGACATCACCCTCAACCACTCCGGCAGCGACCACGAGTGGTTCCGCACCGCCCAGCGGGACCCCGGCAGCCCCGAGGCCGGCTACTACTTCTTCGGCGAGGGCGGCCCCGAGGACTACGCCACCTTCCTGGGCGTGCGCACCCTGCCGACCTTCGACCACCGCTCGGCCGAACTGCGCCGCCGCCTCTACGAGGGCCCCGACTCGGTGGTCGCCAAGTACCTCAAGGCGCCGTTCCACCTGGACGGCTGGCGGGTCGACGTGGCCCAGATGGCCGGCCGGCGCGGCGAGGTCGAACTCAACCGCCTGGTCGCCACCACCACCGCCGCCACCGTACGGGCCGCCAACCCCGACGCCGTGCTGCTCGCCGAGCACCAGCACGACGCCTCGCTCGCCCTGGGCGGCGACGGCTGGCAGGGCACCATGAGCTACGCGGGCTTCACCCGCCCGGTCTGGGCCTGGCTCGCCGAACGGCACGACCAGAAGGACTTCTGGGCGGTGCCCGGGCCGATCCCCGACTACAGCGGCGCCCAACTGCGGGCCACCATGACGGCGTTCGGCGCCGCCCTACCCTGGCGCAGCCGGGTGCACAACCTCACCCTGCTGGACTCGCACGACACCGCCCGGTTCCGCAGCTTCGCCGGCCCCGAGCGCCAACTGCTGGGCGCGGCCCTGCTGTTCACCCTGCCCGGCACCCCGATGGTGTTCTCCGGCGACGAGGTCGGCGTGGTGGGCGAGGGCCTGGAGGAGGGCCGCAAGCCCTTCCCCTGGGACGAGTCCGCCTGGGACCAGCACACCTACCGCACCTACCGCGAGCTGATCCGGCTGCGCCGCGGCCACAGCGCGCTCGGCGGCGGCGGGCTGCGCTGGCTGCTCGCCGAGCGCGACGTCCTGCTGTTCGAGCGCGAGGACGACCAGGAGCGGATCCTGGTGCAGATCAGCCGGGCCGACCACCCGCCGGTGGCGGGGGAGTGGCACGCCACCCACCTGCTCGGCGGGCCGCAGCTCGTCCCCGGCCGCGACCTGCCCGCCGAGGGCCCGGCCGTGCACGTCTGGTCGGTGGCCCGATGAGCACCTCCACCGCGGGGACCGCCGCCGCCGTGCGCCGCGGCCGGACCGAACGCGTCCCGGGCTTCCGCTCCGAACAGCTCGGCAACGAACGGGACCTCCTGGTCCACCTGCCGCCCGGCTACGACGAGAACCCGGACGCCGACTACCCGGTGCTCTACCTCCAGGACGGCCAGCAGGTCTTCGACCAGGGACAGCGGCCCACCTGGGCGCTGGACCGGACGCTGGAGCAGCTCTACGCCGAGGGCCTGATACCCGAGCTGATCGCGGTCGGCGTGCCCAACGCCGGCGCCGAGCGCGGCACCGAGTACTCGCACGTCGCCGAGTACTGGCGCACCCCCGGCACCCCGCTCAAGGGCCACCGCTACGAGGCGTTCCTGGCCGACGAGGTCAAGCCGTTCGTCGACGCCCGCTACCGGACCAGGACCGGGCCGGAGCACACCGCGGTGATGGGCTCCTCGATGGGCGGCCTGGTCGCCTACCACATGGCCTTCCGCCGCCCCGAGGTGTTCGGCCTGGCCGCCGTCCTCTCCCCGTTCCTCACCCACGTCGACCCGGCCGGCCTCGGCGAGAAGTCGGTGTACGAGCGCTACCGCCGCCGCGGGCCCAGCCGGCTCTGGCTGGACATCGGCGGCCGGGAGGGCCTGATCCTGGCCCGGCCGGCCAGGGAACTGGCCGTCCAGCTCCTCGACGAGGCCGGCTACACCAGCGGCGCCGACCTCCTCTACTACGAGGACCCGCAGGCACCCCACCACGAGGACGCCTGGCGTCCCCGCGCCCGGCACGCGCTGCTGCACCTGTTCGGTGCCGCCTCGCCGGTCGTCTCGCTCACCGCCGCCGCGCACCTGCGGCTCGCCCCCGGCGAGACCTGGAGCGCCGTCAACCCGGTCGCCGTCCGGGCCGACGGCGTGCGGTACACCGCACTGGAGGCCGACTACCGGGTGGAGCGGCCCGAGGTCGCCGCCGTCCTGCCGCACGGGCTGCTGCGCCCGCTGGCCGCCGGCCGCACCGCGGTGACCGTCCGGGCGCACGGGCTGGACGCGCCCACCGAGGTCGAGGTGGCGCCGGAGCTGCCGGCCCGGCCCGTCCTGGAGGTGGTCGTCACCGTGCCGGACGGCACCCCGGACGACGCGCCGGTGATGTTCGGCCCGCTGCCCTGCCGGCCCGACGGCCCCGGGCGCTTCCGCGGCCGGATCTCCGTCCCGCGCGGCACCGGCTTCGACGGCGGCGTCTCCCGCGGCTGGGGCCTGGACGCCGTCGACGAGGACGGCCTGCGGGTCGTGCACCCGCTCACCGTCGACCGGGACACCCGCCTCGACCTCACCGTCGACCGCTGGCACCGCCCGGCGGACGGCATCTGACCCGCCCTCCCGGGCCCGGCCCCACCCCGGGGTCCGGGCCCCACCCGCCCCGGGGCCCGGCCCCACCCCCTCCCAGACGAAGGAGTCTCGGACGATGCGCTACCGCAGACACGCCGCTCTCGGCGTCCTCGCCCTGCTGGTCACGGCCTGCGGCGGCACCTCGCCCGCCGGCACGCCGTCCCCCGTCACCCCGGCCGCCGGCTCATCCGCCGCGGGCGGCGCCCCGGGGGGACCGATGACCGACCCGCCGATCCCGGCCGCGGAGGGCGATCTGGTGATCTGGGCGCAGACCCAGCAGGCCGCCGCCCTCCAGCCGGTCGCCGACCGGTTCGGCAAGGAGCACGGGGTCAAGGTCACCGTCGTCCCGCAGTCCGTCAACACCCAGCAGGCCTACGTCTCGGCCACCAACGCGGGCAAGGGCCCCGACCTGGTGGTGGGCGCCTCCGACTGGCTGGGCAACCTGGTGCAGAACGGCGTCGTCGCGCCCGTTCCGCTCACCGGGGCGCAGAAGGCGTCGTTCGAGCCCGCCGCGCTGGAGGCCGTGCAGCACGACGGCCGGCCGTACGGGCTGCCCTACGCGACCGAGAGCCTGGTGCTGTTCCGCAACACCGAACTCGCCCCGGACGCCCCCGCCACCTTCGAGGACCTCGCCGCCGCCGGGCAGGGCGCCGTCAAGGCCGGCCGCAGCGACGTCCCGCTCGCCCTGCCGATCGGCCAGCAGGGCAACGCGTACGCGCTGCAGCCGCTGTTCACCTCGGCCGGCGGCTACCTGTTCGGCACCAAGGCGGACGGCGGCTACGACACCGCCGACCTCGGGGTCGGCGGGCCGGGCTCGATCGCGGCCGGCGAGCTGTTCAAGCAGTACGGGGAGAAGGGCAGCGCGCTGTTCAACCGCTCGGTGGACACCAACGCCATCGCGCTGTTCACCGAGCGCAAGACGCCGTTCCTGGTGGCAGGCCCCTGGGCGTTGGGCCAGCTCAAGCAGTCCGGGCTGCCCTACGCGATCTCGCCGGTGCCCGGCTGGGCGGGCAAGGGCCAGGCCCGGCCGTTCATCGGGGTGCAGAGCTTCTACCTGTCCGCCAAGGCCAGGAACGTGCCGCTGGCCCAGGAGTTCCTGCTGCGCGAGATCGGCTCCGAGTCGGGCCAGCTGGCGCTCTACCAGGCCTCGCCGGAGCCGCCGGCGCTGACCTCCGCGCTCGCCCGGGCGTCCGCGACCGACCCCGACATCGGCGCCCTCGCCGCCGCCGGGGCGGGCGGGCAGCCGCTGCCGACGATCCCCGCGATGAACGCGATCTGGGGGCCGCTCGGCCAGGCCGAGGCGAACATCGTGGCCGGTGCCGACCCGGCCACGACCATGAAGCAGGCCGGCGAGGCCATCCGGGCCGCCCTGGGCTCCGCCCGCTGAGGCCCCGGCCCTTCCGAACCCCCGTACACCCCGTACACCGAACTCCCGTACACCGAACTCCCGTACCGAGCCCCCGTGTGCCGGGCCTCCGTGCACCCAGCCCCCGTGTGCCGAGCCCTCCGCACGCGTGCCGCCACCCGGACGGCCACCACCTCCGGGCGCCCTCCGGACCAGGGACCACCCATGACCTCCCCCACCCTTCAGGACAGCAGGCGCCCGGACGACGACTCCGCCGCCGCCCCGGACCGCCCGCCCCGCCGGGCCCCCCGCCGCTCGGGCGCCGTCACCGCGCTCGTGGCGAGGACCTCCCTGCTGGCCGCCGTCGCCGCCCTCGCCCTCTACGCGGCGCCCCGGCTGTACGACGGCGGGCACTGGGCCGCGCTCGGCGTGCTGGCCGCGGCCGTCGGCGCGACGTTCTGGACCTACCTCTCGCCGCGCCGGCTGCCCGCCAAGTACCTGCTGCCCGCCACCGGGCTCTTCCTCGCGTTCGTGGCCTACCCCGTGCTGTACATCGTCGCCATCTCCTTCACCGACTACGGCGACGGCCACCTCCTCACCAAGGACCAGGCGGTCCGCAGCCTCGTCGAGCACTCCGTCGAGCCCGTTCCCGGCAGCCCCTCGTACGCGCTCACCGTCGCCACCGGACCGGACGGCGGCCCGCTGGTGCTGCTGCTCACCGATCCCGACACCGGGCAGGTGTCGGCCGGCACCGCGAGCGGCCTCGCCCCCGCCCCCGCCGGGACGGTCGCCGGACCGGACGGCCGGGTCACCTCCGCCCCCGGACTGAAGCTGCTCACCTTCGGCCAGGTCAACGCCCGCTCCGCCGAGCTGACCGGCCTGCGGGTGCCGGTGGACGGTGCCTTCCTGGTGAGCCAGGGGCTGTCGATGGCCACCACCGCCCGGCCCACCCTCGTCCACGACCGGGCGGCCGACACCCTCACCGACACCCGCGACGGCACCGTCTACCACCCGGAGGACGGCCGGTACACCGCCGCCGACGGCTCCGGGCGGACCCTGCCCACCGGCTGGCACCGCACCGTCGGCTTCGCCAACTTCACCGCCGTGCTCACCAGCCCCGCCATCCGCGGCCCCTTCCTCGGCGTGCTCGCCTGGACCTTCGGCTTCGCCCTGCTCTCCACCGGCGCGTCCTTCGCCCTCGGCCTCGGCCTCGCGCTCACCCTGCACCACCCGCGGCTGCGCGGGCAGCGGGTCTACCGCTCGCTGATGCTGCTGCCGTACGCGATGCCCGCGTTCATCGGCATCCTGATCTGGCAGAGCATGTACAACCGGGACTTCGGGCTGCTCAACCAACTGCTGCACACCCGGATCGACTGGCTGGGCGAGGCCTGGAGCGCCCGGTTCGCGGTGGTGCTCACCAGCCTCTGGCTCGGCTTCCCCAACATGCTGCTGATCTGCACCGGCGTGCTGCAGGCGATGCCCGCCGAGCTCAACGAGGCCGCCCGGATCGACGGCGCCGGGCCGTGGCGGGCGTTCCGGGCGGTCACCTTCCCGCTGCTGCTGGTCGCCGCCGCACCGGTGCTGATCTCGTCCTTCGCCTTCAACTTCAACAACTTCAACGCCATCCAACTGCTCACCGGCGGCGGGCCGTTCGACGGCGCGGGCGGCACGGCCGGCTCCACCGACATCCTGATCAGCTACACCTACCGGCTGGCCTTCGGCGGGCAGGGCGCCCAGTACGGCTTCGCCGCCGCGCTGTCCATCGTCATCTTCCTGCTGGTCGGGCTGATCACGCTGGTGGGCTTCCGCCGCACCCGCGCCCTTGAGGAGCTGAACGCATGACCGCCACGTCCGGTACCACCGGCACCACCGGCACCGCTGCCGCGCGCTGGCTGCGCCGCTTCGGCTGGCGGCACCTGATCGCCGTACTCGCCGTCTGCTTCGCGCTGTTCCCGCTGCTGTTCGTGCTCTCCGCCGCGCTCAACCCGCTCGGCACGCTCCAGTCGTCCACCCTGGTGCCCCGGCACGCCTCGCTCGCCAACTTCACCGCGCTCTTCACCGACGGGCAGTACCCGTTCGCCCGGTGGCTGGGGAACACCGCGCTGGTCTGCGGCACCTTCGCGGTGCTCAACGTGCTGCTCGGGGTGCTGGCCGCGTACGCCTTCTCGCGGTTCCGCTTCCGGGGGCGGCGGTTCGGGCTGATGGCGGTCTTCCTGGTGCAGATGTTCCCGCAGTTCCTCGCGGTGATCTCGCTCTACCTGATGTTCGCGAAGATCGGCGACGTGCTGCCGGCGATCGGCCTGGACACCCCGTGGGGCCTGGTGCTGGTCTACCTCGGCGGCGCGATGGGGGTGAACACCTGGCTGATGAAGGGCTACCTGGACACCATCCCGCGCGAGATCGACGAGGCCGCCAAGGTGGACGGCGCCGGGCACGCCCAGATCTTCTTCCGGCTGATCCTGCCGCTCGCCGCGCCGATGCTGGTGGTGATCTCCATCCTGTCGCTGACCGCCGCGCTCAACGACGTGATCCTCGCGAACATCTTCCTGACCTCGAACGACTCCAAGACGGTCGCGGTCGGCCTCTACGGGATCATCTCCGGCCAACAGGACCAGAACTACGGCCTGTTCGCCGCCGGGGCGCTGGTGACCTCGCTGCCGGTGATCGTGGTCTACCAGTTCCTCCAGCGCTACCTGGCCCAGGGGCTGACCGCGGGATCGGTCAAGGGCTGAGCGCGGGATCGGTCAAGGGCTGAGCGCGGGTGGCCGGCCCGCCGCCCCAGACGCCGACGACGTCCGGGGCGGGGTGGTGGGTCCCGCACAGGGGGTCCCGTGCGGGCGGCGGATCAGGATTCGCCGTGCTGGCCGCGGGAGAAGATGGTCGGGCTGCCGGGGAGTTCCGGATTCGCGCCGAGGTGGTCGGCCAGGTCGCGCACCCCCTCGACCAGCGAGACCGACGGCCGGTATCCCAGGCCCTGGAGCTTGGAGATGTCGCCGACCAGCCGGTAGGTGTCGTCCTCGATCTCCGGGATCACGCTGACCTCGGGCGTCTTGCCGGTGGCCTCCCCGATCGTGTCGACGAGCTCGCGCATCGACACCTCCGTGCCGGAGCCGATGTTGAACACCTCGCCCAGGTCGGCCCGGTCGGCGATCGTCAGCAACCCCTGGACCAGGTCGGTGACATGGACGAAGTCGCGGGTCTTCCGGTCGATGTCGCCCACGATCTGGATGGGTCGGTGGTTGAGGTGCCAGCGCAGGAAGCGGCCGACCTCGACCATCGCCTCGTGCGGGTTCTCCCCCGGTCCGTAGACGCAGAAGGGGCGGCCGACCACCACCGGGAGGCCGCAGGCGCGGTGGAGTGCCAGGCAGGTGATCTCGCCGCTGAGTTTGGACGCGCCGTACGGCACGAAGGGGCGGGTCGGGTGGTCCTCGTCCATGGGGAATTTCCGGGGCGTTCCGTAGACGGACGCGGACGAGACGTAGACGACCCGACGGACGGGCGCCTTGAGGAGGGCCTCGGCGAAGATCAGCGTGCCGAGTGCGTTGATCTCGAAGTCGAGGCGCGGCTGCGTCACCGACAACGTGCCGTTCGCGTTCGCGGCGACGTGGAAGACCAGGTCCGCGTCGTCCACGGCCGCGGCGACGGCGTCGACCTCGCGGATGTCCAGCAGGTGCAGGGTGGTCCCGGACGGCGCCGAGATGCTCGTGGCCGTCCGGGCGTTGTCGATGATCGACACCTCTTTCCCCAGGAAGAGAAGAGCGCTGGTCAGGTGCCTTCCGACGAAACCCAATCCGCCCGACACCAATACCTTGTCGTATTCTTCGAGCATGTAATCGATATATCAGGCCTAGAACATATGGGCGATCCGGGAATTCGAATTCGCGTCCGTCCGGGTGAATATCGGGCGAGCGGGGTTTGTCCCGGGGTGGAGTTCAGGCCCGCTGGGCGGCCGTCGGCCCGGTGTCGAAGGCGCGGAAGAGCGAGAGGTCGGGGGTACGGCCGCGGATCGTGGTCCAGGCCTCGTGGAAGTCGCGCCGGATCCGGGACGGGAGCCAGGGGGCGGGCCGCAGCTCCGGAGGGAGGAGCGGGTCGCGCTCCAGGGCGTGGGTGAAGGCCTCGGCCAGCCGCAGCGCGACGGCGACGAGTTCGACGGAGCCGAGGTCGGGGCCGAGGGGATCCGCGGCGAGCGCGTCGGCGAGGGGCCGGTAGGCCTCGACCGTCTCGGCCGAGGGCCACAGGTGCTCCGCGGTGGAGGCGGGGTCGGTGAAGCCCGGACCGGTCAGGCGGGTGGCCTCCGCCGTGATCAGGTAGGCGCCGACCGTCGCCGCCGAGGCCTCGGCGGTGAGTTCGTCGAGGAGGTCGTGCGGGCTCACGTAGGCGCCGGGCGCGAGCGGCACGGCACCGAGCCGGGTCAGCGCGGCCCGCAGGGCGTCGCGCTCCGACCGGTGCCGCTCGGGGACGGAGAAGGTGTAGAGGCGCCAGAGCCCGTCCCAGGGGGCGAGGCCGGCGTCCTGCGCGTAGGCGAGCGCGACGAACCGGACGTCCATGTCCGAGCGGAGCCTGCCCGCGTCGGTCAGCACGAGCCGGCCCTTGCGGCCCCGCCCCTCCTGCCGCAGGACGCCCGCCGCCTCCAGCCGGCGGACGGCCAGCCGCACCGGCTGGTCCGACAGGCCGACCGCCGCGGCGACGTCGTAGACGTAGTCGAGCGAGGCCGTGCCCTGCGGATCGAAGCAGGCCTCGACGACCGTTCGCGGCGCGGCTTTGTCTGCGGACACGGAAGACCTCGGTTCTCGATCACGAGCCCCGGGGCGGGGCCGTCCGGTCAATCTGCCACACCGGCCGCCGGCGTCGGCTCAGGACCCCTGCTGGACGAAGAGCCACTCCGGGCCGTAGGTGAGGTGGGGATCGGCGGGGAGCTTGATGGCGTTGATCACCCGTGCGGCGTCGCCCAGATCGCTCATGTGCCCGATCGCGTCGAAGAGCTCGTTCCCGTTGCCGCCCCAGGCGTGTTCGAGGGACGTCAGCATGGCGCTGTAGGACGTGTTGAAGTCGTGCAGTGCGGAGGCGGTGGGCTGGTCGGGCGCGTTGGCGGGGTCGTCGGCCCAGCCGCCGGCGGGAACACGGGCGACCGGCGAGGTGTCCGGGAGCGGTACGTCGGGGCCGGTGAACTCGAACCTCCCCGTCGCGGGGTTCTCGACCAGCTTCCTGCCGACGGCGATCTCCTTGAACGCGTAGTAGTGGGCGAGTTCGCCAGGAGGGCCGGGGAAGGGGTTGTCGGGCGAGACATCGGTGCCCTCGCCCTGGGTCCGGATGACGTCGATCGCCTTCAGCACGTCGTCCAGGGTGTTCATCGCGACGATGTTGTTGCCGGCGCCGTGCTGCGACCCCAGCGGGAACGTCACCTGGTTCCGGCCGGTGAGCAGGTGCGCGAACCTCGGGAAGACATCGGCGATGCGCTGGTAGAAGGCGCCGATCGTGTTGCCGTCGGCGGCGAACGCGAGCGGGTTCTCGGGCTTCTCGATGTCGGCGAAGAGGCCCGCCGACTCCCTGGTCAGCCCGCCGAGGGAGACGATCAGCCCCGGGTTGACCCCGCCGGGCAGCTCGCCCGGGTACTTCGGGACGGTGGCGGGGTCGGTCAGGACGACGGTGCCGCCGATGCTGGTGAGCATGTTGCAGACCAGGCCGAAGTGCGACATCTCGTCGAAGACGATCTCCCGGATCGTGTGGCGGACGGGCTGGGTGTTGTCCTGGCTCGTGATCGACCAGAGCGCGGTGGCGTAGGGCGGGATGGTGGAGAGCTCCAGCATGATCGCCCGCTGGAGCGCGTCCTTGAGCTCCTGTTCGGTCCAGTCCTCCTCGGCGATGTTCATGAGCTGGACGATCGCGTCGCTCTCGTAGTCCAGGATTCCGGTCGTCACGCTGGTCACCTTTCGTTCGGCTGTGCGCCGGACCGTAGCCGGAGGCGGATCGTGCACGGACGCATGCCGTCGGTGCGGCCGAGGAGTTCATCCGGACGGATGTCGCGTGTCGCCGTCGCCGCCCCTGCCCGGCGCCGTCCCTGCCCGGCGCCGCCCTGCCCGGCGCCGTCCGGGCAGGGGTGCCTCGGGCTCGATCACGCGCCTTCCCAGGGATAGCCGTGGCGGCGGAAGGCCGAGGCGATGGCTGCCTTCCCGCCCTCGACGTCGTCGTCGAAGAGGACGCGCCCGACCGGTGACTCGATGCGCACCTTGCCGCCGTGGCGGAAGACGCCGCCGACCTGGTCGCGGGTGATCACCCGGCTGTCGTCGCCCTCGACGATGGTGATGCTCTCGTCCGAGATCCGCAGAGTGGCGGCGTGGTAGGTGACGAACATCCCGACCACGAGCCCGACGGCGGCGAGCGCCACCGGTCGTCCGATCACCATGGCCGGGGAGGAGAACGAGCCCAGGAACCGCACGGTGTCCGCGTAGGGGATCGGGTGCCGGGCGGCGAACTGGAGCAGCCACGGGACGGCGAAGCCGAGGCCGGCGCCGACCGCGCCGCAGAAGACCCAGATGACCACCTTGGTGTCGAGGGGCATCCGGAGCTCGGTCGCGGCGGACTGGGCGCCGGTTTCTTTCGTCATGAGTACGACCGTAGCAGATTCGATAGTTCATGGCCGGGGCGAGGAGTGGCGGGCGTGATGGCACATACCCGGGCAATCGCCGCCGCCCGGCGTGAACGCCGGGCGGCGGAGGGGGAGTTCAGGACTGGCGGGCGGTGACGGTGATCAGGTGGGAGGTCCAGTCGGTCATCTCGCCGACGTAGAGGGTGACGCTCCAGGTGTCGTTGCGCGAGAGGCAGTTGGCGATGCCCTGACCGCCGCCCGGCCCGATGCAGATCCGGATGAAGTCCCGGTGGGCCTCGCGGATGGGGAGCTCGCGGACGCGCTCCCAGAGGACGGGGAGGGCGTGGTCGAGGCTGGGGAAGTCGGCGGGGAGCATGATGCCGGCGATCCCGGCCCGGACGGCGCTCACGCGGCGTCCGCCTCGGGGGAGATGTGGCACCAGACGAACTTCCCGATGCCGCCCTCGCGCGGGCAGCAGCCCCACTGGGTGGCCAGCTGCTGGACGAGCCGCAGGCCCCGGCCGGTCTCGGTGGAGGTGGAGGCGGGCCGGAGAGAGGGCTTCTCGCTGTTGGCGTCGTGCACCTCGATGCGGAGGGTGTCGTCCGGGGAGAGCTGGAAGCGGATGAAGATCAGCCGGTCACGCGGGGCGCGGGCGTGCCGGACGGCGTTGGTGACCAGCTCGCTGACCAGCAATTCACCGGTGAAGACGAGGAGTTCGCCGGAGGGGTGGGGGAGGAGGAAGTCGTGGAGCTCCCAGCGGGCGGCGCGGGGGGCCTTGCGGTGCCGGGGCAGCCAGCAGGTCCGCTCGGCGGGGATGGGGGAGGGGGAGAGGTCTTCAGGCATGGCGGGGCCACCTATGGAGTGTGCAGGTGAGAGTGGCTGAAGAGGGCATGGGGATGCCCGGTGATGAGCCCGCCTTGATTACGTTTCGTGGCGGTACTCGCACTCCAGGTAGCATGCACCCGTGTCGCTGCAACCTGCAAGCGAAACAACTGCAACGATGCAGAACTGGTGGCGCTGGATTGACGAACCGTCACGCGGCACACTTGGGCCCGTCAGGTGAGAGGACTTGCGCATGGCTGATGAACCGAAGCCCACTGTCCGTGCCCGCCGTCTTGGCGCGGAGCTTCGCCGACTTCGCGAAGCTGCGGGCAAGGGAACGGATGATGCGGCGCAGGCACTTGCTTGCTCCCGCGCCAAGATCAGCCGCATAGAGACCGGGGCGTCGGGCGTTCGTCGGCTGGATCTTGGGATCCTGCTGGACCTGTACGGGTCGGCAGGCAAGGAACGCGATGCTCTTGAGGTACTGGCCCGTGACAGCAAGAAGCGCGGCTGGTGGCACGACTACGGCGACACGATTCCGCCGGCATACGCCGACTTCCTCGGGCTCGAGGGAGATGCCCGGTACATCCGTACCTGGCAATCCATGGTGGTGCCGGGCTTGTTGCAGACCGAGCACTATGCACGCGCGGTATTGGAGGCCAATCCGGCTGCCGTCCGCCCGGAGCGCATCGACCAGCTGGTCGAGATCCGGATGGAGCGGAAGGAAGTCCTCTCCAAAGCCGACCCGGCCAGATTCTGGGCGATCATCTGGGAACCAGCGCTCAGGTGCCCCGTCGGAGGCAGGAAAGTCCAACGAGCGCAGCTGGAGCACCTGGCCATAGCTGCTCAAATGCCCAATGTGACCTTGCAGGTGGTGCCGCTGGAGGTCGGTGCGACGGCTGGCGCGTGCGGAGCCTTCGTGATGTTCGGGTTCACAGACTCCCCGAACCCCGGAGCGGTCTTCTTGGAGACACTGACGAGCAGCCATTACATGGAGAACCAAGCAGAGCTGGACGGCTACGGGCTGGTCTTCGAGTACCTCCGGTCATCGGCCCTGAACCCGGCGGAATCGCTGGATATGATCTCGGCAATTGCAGCGGAGACGTGAGCACAAGACCAGACAGGGGTGTGAGCGCGATGGCCGTACCGGAGATCGCTGTTCGGGACTGGTTCAAGAGCAGCTTCAGCGCTCAGGCGAACGACTGCGTGGAGACCCGTCGGCTGGTCCTGGGTGGAATGGCCGTCCGGGACTCGAAGGACTCAAGCGGGCTGGCTCTGGCGTTCACTGCGGATGCCTGGACTGCGTTCGTTCGGGGCGTGAAGGCTGGAGAGCTATCGGATGGGTAGACACGTCTCGATCGCTTGAATGCGGCTGGGCTTGTGCCACTGGTCCGTGGAGGCGAGACGTGATCGCAGTGGATCTCGGAGGCATCGTGTGGCGGAAGTCGTCGTACTCGGGTGCGCAGAGCAACTGCGTGGAGGTAGCGGGCTTCGTGCGTGCCGAAGTCAGTTGGCACAAGTCTTCGTTCTCGGGTGCGCAGAGCGAGTGCGTTGAGGTGGCTGTTGGCCTGCCTGGTGCCGTTCCTGTCCGGGACTCGAAGGAACCGGACGGGCCAGCTCTGTTGTTCGCGGCCGATGCCTGGTCGTCCTTCCTCGCCGGGATCAAGGGCGGGGAGTTTCCGTCCCTCTGAACCGACAGAGGTGCCCCGCACGGGCTGTGGCCGTGCGGGGCACCTCTGTCGTTCGTTCTGTTCTTCCTAGAAGTCGTCGTCGAAGGCGACGGTGCCCTCGACGGCGACCTGGTACGCCGACACGCGGCGCTCGAAGAAGTTGGTCAGCTCCTGGACGTTCTGGAGCTCCATGAAGCCGAACGGGTTCGTGGAGCCGTACCGGATCGGCAGGCCGAGGCGCGCGAGGCGCTGATCCGCCACGGCCTCCAGGTACTCGCGCATCGAGGCGGTGTTCATGCCGGCCAGGCCGTCACCGCACAGGTCCTGGGCGAACTGGAGCTCGGCCTCGACGGCCTCTTCCAGCATCTCCGTGACCTGCTTGGCCATCTCGTCGTCGAAGAGGTCGGGCTCCTCCTCGCGGACGGTGTCCACCACCGACATCGCGAAGTCCATGTGCATGGACTCGTCGCGGAACACCCAGTTGGTGCCCGTGGCCAGGCCGTGCAGCAGGCCCCGGCTCCGGAACCAGTACACGTAGGCGAACGCGCCGTAGAAGAACAGTCCCTCCACGCACGCCGCGAAGCAGATCAGGTTGAGCAGGAACGCCCGCCTGTCCTCCTTCGTCTGCAGCGAGTCGATGTGGTCGACCGCGTTCATGTACTTGAAGCAGAACTGCGCCTTCTGGCGGATGGAGGGGATGTTCTCCACCGCCGCGAAGGCCGCGTTGCGGTCCTCCGGGTCGGGCAGGTAGGTGTCGAGCAGCGTCAGGTAGAACTGGACGTGCACGGCCTCTTCGAACAGCTGCCGCGAGAGGTACAGCCGCGCCTCGGGCGAGTTGATGTGCTTGTAGAGGCTCAGCACCACGTTGTTGGAGACGATCGAGTCGCCCGTCGCGAAGAACGCGACCAGCCGGCCGATCAGATGGCGCTCGCCCTCGCTGAGCTTCGCCAGGTCGGCGACGTCGGAGTGCAGGTCCACCTCCTCGACGGTCCAGGTGTTCTTGATGGCGTCCCGGTACCGGTCGTAGAACGACGGGTAGCGCATCGGGCGCAGGGTCAGCTCGAAGCCGGGGTCGAGCAGCATCTTCTGGCGGTCGTCGGACATTACTGGCAGGCCTCGCAGGACTCGGGGTTCTCCAGGGAGCAGGCGAGGGCGGCTTCCTGCTCCGGGGTGAGGGTCGGGGTGTTCACGGGCACGGGCGCCGGCGCGGCGGCGCGGGCGGCACCGGACGCGGCCTGGGCGATGCGGGTGGCCGGGCGCGAGCGCAGGTAGTAGGTGGTCTTCAGACCGACCTTCCACGCGTAGGCGTACATCGAGCTGAGCTTGCCGATGGTCGGCGCCGCCATGAACAGGTTCAGGGACTGGCTCTGGTCCAGGTACGGCATCCGCGCCGCGGCCAGGTCGATCAGCGCGCGCTGCGGCAGCTCCCAGGCCGTCCGGTACAGCGAACGCACCTCGGCGGGCAGCCAGTTCAGCTCCTGGACGGAGCCGTTGGCGTCGCGCAGGGCGTCGCGGGTCTGCTGGTCCCAGACGCCGAGCTCCTTGAGCTCGCGCACCAGGTACGGGTTGACCTGGAGGAACTCGCCGGACAGCGTCTCGCGCTTGAACAGGTTGGACACCTGCGGCTCGATGCACTCGTACACGCCGGCGATGGACGCGATGGTCGCGGTCGGCGCGATGGCCAGCAGCAGCGAGTTGCGCAGGCCGGTCTCGGCGATCCGGGTGCGCAGCGCCGTCCAGCGGTCGGCCCACTGCGGGGCGGCCGTCGGGAAGTGGTCGATGTGCAGTTCGCCGCGGGCGGCGCGGGTCTCGCCGTACGCCTCGTGGCGGCCGAGCTGCTCGGCCAGGTCGGCGGAGCGCTCGTACGCGGTGAGCATGATGCGCTCGGCGATGAGGGTGGAGAGGACCTTCGCCTCGGCGGAGTCGAAGTCGATCCGCAGCTGGAAGAAGACGTCCTGGAGGCCCATCACGCCGAGGCCGACCGGCCGCCAGCGGGAGTTGGACGTCCCGGCCTCGGTGGTCGGGTAGAAGTTGATGTCCACCACGCGGTCGAGGAACGTCACGGCCGTACGGACGGTGGCGTCGAGGCGCTCCCAGTCCATGGCGCCGATCAGGTCGGCGGCCGAGGCGCCCGGGGCGACGTGGGCGCCCAGGTTGACCGAGCCCAGGTTGCAGACGGCGGTCTCGGAGTCGTCCGTGACCTCCAGGATCTCGGTGCACAGGTTGGAGGAGTGCACCGTGCGGCCGGGCAGCGCGGTCTGGTTGGCGGCGCGGTTGGAGGCGTCCTTGAAGGTCATCCAGCCGTTGCCGGTCTGCGCGAGGGTGCGCATCATGCGGGCGTACAGGGTCTGCGCCGGGATGGTGCGCACGGCCTTGCCGGCCAGCTCGGCCTTGCGGTACGCCTCGTCGAACTCCTCGCCCCACAGGTCGACCAGCTCGGGCACGTCGGCCGGGGAGAACAGCGACCAGTCCTGGTTGGCGTTGACCCGGCGCATGAACTCGTCCGGGATCCAGTGCGCCAGGTTGAGGTTGTGGGTGCGGCGGGCCTCTTCGCCGGTGTTGTCGCGGAGCTCCAGGAACTCCTCGATGTCGGCGTGCCAGGTCTCCAGGTAGACGCAGGCCGCGCCCTTGCGGCGGCCGCCCTGGTTGACGGCGGCGACCGAGGAGTCGAGGGTGCGCAGGAACGGCACGATGCCGTTGGACTTGCCGTTGGTGCCGCGGATCAGGCTGCCGCGCGAGCGGATGCGCGAGTACGACAGGCCGATGCCGCCGGCGTGCTTGGACAGGCGGGCGATCTGCGCGTAGCGGTTGTAGATCGAGTCCAGGTTGTCCAGCGGCGAGTCGAGCAGGTAGCAGCTCGACATCTGCGGGTGGCGGGTGCCGGAGTTGAAGAGCGTCGGCGAGGAGGTCAGGTACTCCAGGCGGCTCATCAGGCCGTACAGCTCGGCCACCTCGCGCACGGACTGCTCGCTGTCGCCGACCGCCAGGCCACAGGCGACGCGGAGCAGGAAGTGCTGCGGGGTCTCGATCACCTTGCGGGTGATCGGGTGGCGCAGCAGGTAGCGGGACTGCACCGTGCGCAGGCCGAAGTACTCGAAGCGGTCGTCGCCCTTGGTGTCGACGAGCGCGTCCAGGGCGGCCGCGTGCTTGGTGACGAAGGCGGCGGTGGTGTCGCCGATCAGGCCCTCGGCGTGGCCGACGGCGATCGAGGCGGAGAAGGACACCGAGCCCTGGCTGTTCGCCTCGTCGACGATCTCCAGGGCGAGCAGGCGGGCGGCGAGCTTCGAGTACTGGGGGTCCTCGGCGATCATCGACGCGGCGGCGTCCACGGCCAGGCCGCGCAGCTCGGCGAAGTCCGAGCCGGCGTGGCGGCCGCGCAGCGCGGCGGCGGCGACATGGCCGGGGTCGACCTCGGTGAGGTCGGTGCTGCGGTCGGTGAGCAGCCGCAACAGGGCGCCGCCGGGGTCGGAGACCGTCGGGTCGGTGAAGGCGGTGCCGGTGCCCTGGGTGGGCAGGGTGGCTGAGGCGGCGATGGTCAAGGCGCTCTCTCCTGGCGGCGATCGGGCGGCGGTGATCGGGGGTACCGGGCCGATCGGGGCAGGGGAGCACGCACGCGGGCGCAAGCGGCGTCCGCGCGACGGTGGCATCCCCGGCCCGCCCGCGAGGCCCGGAAGGAAACTGCTCGTGCTGCCGGCCTCTGCGGGAGGGCCCGTGGCACGCCGTCGGCAGGTATTCGGACTCGCGGGGAGGGCTCGTGGAGCCGCCCGCTCACCGCTGCGGGGCAGTCCCGGACTCGCACCGGGTTCCCCTGCATCGACAGCAGGGACGAGCATACATCTAGTGCCGTGAGTCCGATGCAGCCCCACATGTTGTGTCGCGAAGTACAGTTGTTCGACTGTGTGTGCGATAAACTGCTCAGGCTGGAGGGTGCCATTCCTGGCCTGTGCGGGCCTCGCACGGGCGCATCCGGACCTGGGCGGTCCCGCTCGCGGCGGCGCCCGGATTCTCGACGCAGCGCCCGGTGCCCTGGTTCGCGAGCTGCCCCGTCGGGGTCACCCGCCAGCGCTGGTCGGGACGCGAGGTGCAGTCCGTGAGGACGGGGAAACCGAGGCCCGGATCCTCGACGCAGCGCCCGCTCTGCCCCACCGAGCCGTCGTCCCCCATCGTCCACGCCTGCGCGGGCGAGCCGTCGCAGGTGCCGGCGCCGATCGCGGCCGGATCGCCCGCCACCCGGCTGTCCAGGCAGAGACCGGGCAGGGCCGAGGTGATCGCGCCGCTGGGCTGCCCGGCGGCGGCCTGGAACGAGAACGAGTCGCTGCTGAGCCCGGCGCCCCCGTCCCAGATCTCGAAACCGGCCTGGACGGCGCACAGGTACGAGCCCGCCGGGACGTAGCCGCGCTGGACGGCGTCGCGGGTGAAGGCCCGCAGGTCCAGGTCGGTGACGGAGGTCGCGCTGGTGGCCATCTCGTAGGTGATCAGGGTGTGGCTGCTCTTCTTCGGCGCCTCGTACACCCGGTAGGAGGCGCCGCCGACCTGGAGCTCGCCGGCCTGCCGGCCGAACGGGGTCTTGCCGTTCCCGCGCAGCCAGATCATCAGCTCGGCGCTCTCGGTGAAGGAGCAGCTGGTCCGGCTGTTGCTGTACCAGACGTCGTACGAGGCGTTGTAGACGCCGCTGTCGATCTGCGTGGTCCGCCAGCTGCTGGTGGCGTAGCGCAACTTGTCGACCGCGATGGGCAGCGGGCCGGTGCCGGGCTGGAGCTGGGTGCTGATGTGCGGGTACGCGCCGGGGCCGCGGTCCGGGTCGGTCAGGCTGGCGGGGCCGATGCCGCTGCGGGTCACCCGGAAGCCGCTTCCGCCGTCGGTGCCGCTGATGCAGAGGCCCCCGGTGGCGTTCCACTCGTTCGGGTTGATCAGGTAGCGGCCGGAGTCGACGGCCTGGGCGGGGTAGCGGTTCTCCGCGGTGGAGCAGATCTCGCCGGCGGTGGCGGCCGGCAGCGGGGCGACCGCGGGGGCGGCCTGGTCGGGCTGCCTGCGGTCCCGGGGGAGCAGCACGGCGCACAGGATCAGCGCGATCACGATGGTCGGCGCGAGCCACCACCACGAGCGCCGGGTCGCGCGCCCGGTTCCGGGTACGGCGGGGGTGGTGGTCATGGGGTTCTCGCCTCCCTGCTGCGGTGTTGTCGGCCGGTACGAGGGCCGGCTCGGCGGCGCGCTCACCCGGCGGGGGTGGAGCTCGACCGGGGCCGGGTCGCGGGGGAGGTCGGCTTCTTGGCGGGGGGCTTCGTGGTGGAGCCGGCCGTCGGGCTCGGAGTGGTCGGGGGATCGGGCGTCGGGGCGGGCGCGGGGGCCGGCGGCGCGGCGGTCAGGGCCGGCAGGGAGCGGATGGTCCAGGGCGTGTTGTAGCGGGGCGCGGAGACCCCGGCCGCGAACGCCTCGGACGCGGCGCCGGACGCGGCGACCCGCCAGTCGACCTCCTTGCGCGACTCGTACCAGATCACGCCGATGATGTCGGGGTGCTGGGGGAGCTGCGCGAACATCTCGGTGATCCACTGCGCCTTCAGCCCCGAGGTGTCGGTGGCCCCGGTCTCGGTGATCACCACGGGCTTCTTCGTGAACGCCCGGATCTGCTCGATGGTCGGCTGGAAGATCTGGTCGAACGACTTGTACTTCTCGACGCCGGTGGTGCCGTAGTAGCCGGACAGGCCGACCCAGTCGACGTAGTCCTCGCCCGGGTAGAGGGTGTTCAGGCTGGTGGCGTTCTCGTAGTCGACGTTGGGGCTCCACACCCAGGTGACCCGGGTGGCGCCGACCTGCTTGAAGATGTCGTGGACGTGCTGCCACGCCTGGACGTACTGGCCCTTCCGGTTGCCGTTCGCCTGCTCGGTCCAGGGGTACCAGTAGCCGTTCATCTCGTGGGCGAAGCGCAGGGCGATGGGGTAGCCGAGGCCCTTGACGCCCTCGGCCCAGGTCCTGATGTAGTCGTCGAACCTGCCGTCGATGATGTTCGAGAGGGCGTACTCCGGCTGCTCGCCGCGGAGCTTGTCCTCCTTCGCCTCCTTGCGGTAGTCCCAGGGCTCCCAGGCGACCATCGGCATGATGCCGCGCTCGGCGACGGTGTCGAACACCCGGCGGTCGAACTTCCGGTCCCACCAGCCGACCGAGAACTCCAGCACGCTCGGCTGGTGCTTGACGGCGGCGGTGAACTCGTCGAGCGGGCCGAGGTCGTACGGGCCGGGCTTGGTCATGATGCCGGTGAAGGCGCCGCCGGCCGGCGGGAACTGCGGCGGCGGGGGCGGCGGGGCGGCGGTCGCGCCCGGCGTGGTGGGGGTGGCGGACGGGGACGGCGACGCGGCCAGGGCGCTGGTCAGCCAGCCCGGCATCGCCGTGGGGGCCGCACCGGCGAAGCTGTACGGGTCCTGGTCGTGGTTGCGGGAGAGCCGGGGCGCGAGCACGAAGGTGTACCCGACCATCAGCACCAGGGCGAGCAGGGCGGCGATCCGGGGGACGGTGATCCGCAGCATCAGCGGGCCCCCCGCTCGGGCCGGCCGCCGACCCGGGCGGGCTCCGGTCCTTCCTCGAAGCCGTCCTCCTCCACGGCCGTCGGGGCGGTCTCCCCGGCGTGCGGCGGTTCGGTCCGTTGGACGGGCAGGGACGCGGTCACGAGTTCCTCGGCGGTGTCGGCGGCCCTGGCGGCGACGGCCCGCTGGGCCCGCGCCTCGCGGCGGGCGCCGACGAAGGAGATCGCCAGCGGCGCGAGGCCGGTGAACAGGCTGACCCCGGCCCAGAAGCGCAGGATCCAGATGTCGTGGTGCAGCGTGAAGCTCGCGCCGAGCAGTCCGCCCGCGACCGCCGCCCACAGCAGGTGCAGCCGGAACGTCGACAGCGACTCGGCGCTGCGCAGGTCGCCCTTGGCGGTGACGGCGTAGGCGAGCGGGCGGCGCAGCAGCGCCGCGATCGCGGCGGCCACGTAGACCGGGCCGGCGAACAGGGCGAGGCCCATGCCGGCCATGCCGATCTCGCGCCGCTCGTGCGCGGCCAGGTTGAACCGGCGCAGCCACAGCCACAGCACGAGCCAGCTGCCCATGCTGGCGCCCCACAGGGCCATCCAGTGGGTGCTGTTGAGGTGGATGGAGGTGATGCCGAGGGCCAGGTAGACGGAGGTGGCGAGACTGCCGAGGACGGTGGTGAGCGCCACGCTCGGGTAGTAGAACTGGACCAGGCCGTAGAGCACGCGCTGGCGGAGCCGCAGCTTGATGCCCGAGCGCAGCCGGCTCTTGAGCAGGATCTCCCAGATGCCGTAGGCCCAGCGCTTCTGCTGGTTGAAGTAGTCGGTCCAGGAGGTCGGGCCCTCGCCGACGGCGAGGACGTCGGGGGTGTAGACGCCCTTCCAGCGCTGGCCGGTCCCCGGATTGACGGAGGCCTGGACCCGCATGCTGGTGAGGTGGTCCTCGATGATCGAGTCCTGGTAGCCGCCGATCTGCTGCCAGGCGCTGGGCCGGTACAGGTGGTTGGTGCCGATCAGCAGCGGGGCGTCCATGCCGTTGCCGCCGCGCTCGACCAGACCGGAGAACAGGTACTGCTGCACGGAGGCGCCGTGGGCGACCCAGTTGTCGTACATGTTGCCGTACACCTGGGGGGCGACCACGAAGGCGACGTCGGGGTCGCGGAAGTAGCCGAGGGTGCGCTCCAGGAAGCAGGGCAGCGGGACGTGGTCCGGGTCCATCTGGGCCACCACGTCGTAGCCGTGCTCGTGCTCGGCGCGCCAGGAGTTGTGGTTGCCGGACTTGGTCTTGGCGCGGAACTCGCCCTCGGCCTGGTTGTACTCCGGGCGCCCCTTGCGGCTGAAGTGGTTGACGCCGAGTCGGGCGGCCATCTTCTTGACGCGGTCGTCGTCGCCCTCGTCGAGGATCCAGACGTCGACCTGACCGTCGTACTCGATCCGCAGCATCGCCGCGAGGGTGCGCTCGACGATCTCGATCGGCTCCTTGGAGGGCACGATCGTGGTGAGCACCGCGACCCGCAGACCGGGCGGCGGGGTGACCGGCACCGGGTCCTTGGCACGGAACGCGAAGACCCAGACCGCGAGGTTCTGAACCAAGCGGATGACTTCCACCGTGATAACTGCACAGAAGCAGATTCTGGCGAGGTTGATCCGCCAGTCCGGGGACCAGCCCACTCCGGAGCCGGGAATGTGTTCGGGAAGGAGCAGCCAGCCGACGAAGGCGAGGCCGGCGAGTGCGTTGACGGTCACCAGGAGGGTCGTGACGAACGTGACGCCGCGCGAGGAGACCGAGCGGTAGCGAACGGCGGCGCCGTCCTCACCGGGGGTCAGCGGGCCGACGGTCTCGGCGCATGCGACGTAGGCCCGTTGGGCCGCGCTGTTGCGCACGTCCCGGCGGACGATGCGCCGTTCGTGCCGGGACCGGGGCAGGACGCGTCCGTGGCGTCCGCGCACCCGGCTGCTCCGCTTCGCCGCCCGTTCGTCGGTGGAATCCACCAGTCAACCCCCGTACAGCCGCTCCGTCGTACCGAAGCGCTGGTTCCCTGCTCTGTCACCGCCCACCGGCGCCGGACACCCGGCCGCCGTTCGGCGGCAACGGCGTGTCGGCGCCCCTCAGGGGCCTCGCTGATAGTCGTTCAATCGGTCAGCATACGGGCCGTGGTCGAGCGATCTCAGCCCGGGGCCGGGGCCGGGGCCGGGCGCACCAGCGCCCGCGGGCTCCGCGGGAGGGCGGGCCCGCGGGTGGGGCGAGCGTCAGGGTGTGATCTTGACGGAGTTCGCGATCTGGTCCATCAGTGCCAGCGGGGGAGCCTCCGCCGCCTGGTCGAGGCAGATCTGGAGCACGGGGACGGTGGTGGCCCCGGCCGCCGGGGTGACCTGGAGGACGCCGCAGTAGCTGTCCGGCGTGGAGGAGGCGCTGGACATCGGGACGTGCCACAGCGCGAGGTAGCCGTCCATGCCCTGGATCTTGACGGCCGACTGCTTGACCGGCTCCGGCGGCGCCGGCGCGTCGGCGCCGTAGCGGGTGTTGTAGAGCAGCTGGCCCATGCCGAGCACCAGCGACTTCGGATCGGACCAACCGCCGTTGAACACCCGGAGGTTCTGGACGACCAGGCCGCGGGTGCAGGCTCCGCTGCCGTGGCCCACGCAGGCGTACGGGCTGACCGCGTAGCGGACCTCGTTCGGCGCCTTGGCGTCGACCTGGACCTGCCAGTCCTGCGGCAGCATGAAGTTCATCTTCGAGTCCTGGCCGACGATCTGCCGGCCGCCGGGCAGCTGCTGGCCGCCGGTCAGGGCGGTGCCCATGAAGCCGTTCGGGCTCTTGGGGTCGGCGGCGACCGTCGGGGACGCGGTCGGATCGGCCTTCGCCGAGCCGGGCTTGGCGGTCTTGTGACCGACCACGTAGCCGGCTCCCGCCATGGCCACCGACAGCACCACGGCGCCGACGGCCAGGAGCACCCGGCGCTTGGTGCGGTCCGGCTCGACGGTCTCGAACACCACCGAGGTGGGAATCGGCCTGGGACCCGGAACGGCGGGCGCGGCCTGCGCCGCCGGTGCGACGGGCTGGGTCGGCACGGAAGGCGGCGTCGGCGCGGCCGGCACCGGGGGAACGGGCTGTCGAACCGGTGCCACCGGGGCGGCGGCCGTCGGCGCGGCGGCGCTCTGGGCGGTATGGCCGGGGAACGGGTTCGCGGGCGTGCCACCGCCCGGCTTGGCCTGAACCTTGTCGGTCCAGGTCGAACCGTCCCACCAGCGCAGCGTGTTGGCCTGCCCGGAAGGGTCCTCGTACCAGCCGCTGGGCACACTCCCCGTCGTCATGCGGCGGATACTAGCAGCGAGCCGATCGGATGGTCATTTCAAGTCACCAAGTGCGTGCGGCAGTCGATGCCGGGTCAGAACGCCATCGTGTAGACCATCAGGTCCATCCCCGGGTACGGGGCCCAGTCGCGCTCGGGGGTGCGGCGGAAGCCGACCCGCTCGTAGAGGCGGTGGGCGGTGGTCATCTCCGGGCGGGTGGAGAAGGCCATGCCGGCCAGGCCGAGGTCGCGGCTGCGGGCGACGGAGGCGCGGACCAGGGCCTCGCCGACGCCCCGGCCCCGGGCGGCGCCGGCGGTGGCCAGCATCCGTATCTCGCCCTCCCGGGGGGAGGCGATGTCCGCCCACTCGGTGCCGCCGACGGCGAAGGTCACGCAGCCGAGGACCCCGGCTCCGGCCGCGTCGACGGCGACCAGGAGTTCGGCCTCCAGGGCCCGTCGCCCGGCGTCGCGCAGCAGCTCGACGTAGGTGCTCGTGGGGTTGGTG
The DNA here is from genome assembly GCF_042798815.1 of Kitasatospora sp. NPDC057738. Taxonomy (NCBI): domain Bacteria; kingdom Bacillati; phylum Actinomycetota; class Actinomycetes; order Kitasatosporales; family Streptomycetaceae; genus Kitasatospora; species Kitasatospora sp. NPDC057738. The sequence goes on from NZ_JBHVJT010000017.1 coordinate 84,304, forward strand.
AAGCCGTCGCCGACGAAGGCCTCGACGGTGATCCGGCCGGCGTCGGTGAGGTCCTCGGGGAGGGCCTGGCGGATGAGGAAGTCCATCGGGCCAGTGTGCCGGAGGCCGGTGCGGGGCGGTCCTCCGGGGTCGAACCGATCGGGTCGGCGGACGGTTCGGTGAACGGTTCGGCGGGCGCGGCGGCGGACCGGGCGACGGACGGGCCGGCGGTGCCGTACAGCCGCTCGGGCCGGGCCTGGTCGGCCGGGTAGCCGCCCGGGCGGTGGTAGTTGTCGCGGCCGGCCGCCGGGCCGCTGGAGGTCTCGCGGCCGATCAGGAGGCCGAGCAGGCCGAAACCGCCGACGGCCGCGGTCATGGCGAGTGCGCCGATGAGGGTGTCGCTGTCCATGGGCACCACTGTGGCCGGGCGGCACCGCGGCCACGAGTGGCAGGAACGACCGATCACCTCGAAATCCTGCCATCCGGTTCCTTCCGCCGGGGCGGGCACCGGGGGCATCCTGGTGGGCATGCTGAAGAACGTGGTCGCAGTGGTGCTGGAGGAGGTCCACCCCTTCGAACTGGGCGTGGCCTGCGAGGTGTTCGGCCTGGACCGCACCGCCGACGGGCTGCCGGGCTACGACTTCGCGATCGCCGGGGCCCGTCCGGGGCCGCACGCCACCCACTCCGGCTTCGCGGTGGACGTGCCGTACGGCCCGGAGCGCCTCGCCGGGGCGGACCTCGCCGTGGTCACCGCGGCGAGCATCCGCCGCGACTACCCGGAGCCGCTGCTGGCGGCGCTGCGCGGGGTGGTCGAGGGCGGCGGCCGGGTGCTGTCCATCTGCAGCGGCGCCTTCGTGCTGGGCGCCGCCGGGCTGCTGGACGGCCGTCGCGCCGCCACGCACTGGCGGCACAGCGCGGCGCTGGCCGAGCGCTTCCCGCTGACCGCGGTCGAGCCGGACGTGCTGTACGTCGACGACGACCCGGTGATCACCTCCGCCGGGACGGCGGCCGGCATCGACGCCTGCCTGCACCTGGTGCGCAAGGTGCAGGGTGCCGAGGTGGCCCGGGAGATCGCCCGCCGGATGGTGGTGGCCCCGCACCGGGAGGGCGGGCAGGCCCAGTTCGTGAACCGCCCGCTGCCCGAGGCCGCCGACGCCTCGCTGGCCCCGCTGCTGGACTGGATGCGCCACCACCTGGCCGAGGAGGCCACCGTCGAGCAGCTGGCCGCCCGGGCGCACATGTCGCCGCGCACCTTCGCCCGCCGCTTCCAGCAGGAGACCGGCACCACCCCGCACCGCTGGCTGGTCGGCCAGCGGGTGCTGCTCGCCCAGCGGCTGCTGGAGTCCACCACCGAGCCGGTGGACGCGATCGCCGCCCGCTGCGGCTTCGGCAACGCGGCCGCCCTGCGGCACCACTTCGGCCGCCGGCTGGGCACCACGCCGCTGGCCTACCGGCGCTGCTTCGCCGAGCCGGAGCCCCGGGCGGGCTGAGGGGACTCCCGGGCGGGCCGAGGGGGTGTCAGTCCCCGCCGGGCACCAGGTGCCCGACCCCGTTCCAGCCGTCCGGCCGCAGCCGCCCGTCCTGGGCCCGCCACAGGCTGGTGGAGCAGTTGTGCACCGGTCCGAGCGCGGTGAGCTGCTCCTCGGTGAGCCGGTCCAGCGCGTAGCGGAGCATCAGCACCGTGCAGTCGTGCGCGACCACCAGGACGGGCCGCCCGGCCTCCTCCTCGCAGAGGTCCCGCAGCAGGCTGCGCACCCGCAGCGCGACGTCGGCCCAGGACTCGCCGCCCGGCGGGCGGTAGTACAGCTCGCCCATCTTGCGCCGCCGGGCCGCCTCCTCCGGGTGCTTGGCCTCGATCGCGGCCTTCGGCAGCATCTCCAGGATGCCGAGCTCCCGGTCGCGCAGCCGTTCGTCGTACCGGACGGCCAGGGTGACCGGGACGGCGCCGAGCCCGGCGGCCTGGGCGAGCGCGATCCGGGCGGTCTCGGCGGTGCGCACGTACGGGGAGCACCAGACGCTGCGCGGGCGGTCCGCGCTGGGCAGGGCGGCCCACCAGTGGCCGAGCGCCTGGGCCTGCTGCCGGCCGTGCAGCGACAGCGGGATGTCGGCGTCGCGGCAGCTGATCGGGACGCTGAGCGCTCCGGCGGCCTCGGCCAGCTGGAACTCGACGTTGGCGGTGGACTCCCCGTGCCGGGTGGCGATCAGCAGGGACGGCAGCCGGCCGGCGGCGGCCGGGCGGTGGGTGCTGCCGTGCTGTTCGTGGCCGCCGGGGTGCTGCCCCTGCCCGCCGGGGTGCTGGCCGTGGGCGGCACCGCGCTGACCCTGGGTGGCGCCGTGCTGGCCCTGGGTGGTGGCGTGGTGGTGCTGGCTCTGGGTGGACTGGTGCTGGCCGTTGAGGGTGGTGCCGAGTTCTGCCATGGCCGCGAGCTCCCCGTGGTCGATCAGGTTCCGGCCGGATGCCGGTCCGGTCTGGTGGTGCCCGGCGTGCACGCCTGTTCATACATATGATCGCGGCGCCCTCCCCCCTGTTCGCAGAGAAAGAGGGGCGAGCACAAAGCGCGGCCCCCGCCAACCCATACCCCCCCCCACGCTCCCGCGCGTTTTTCCGCTCTTCCTCCCCAACCTCGAGCCGGT
>NZ_JBHVJT010000017.1:86926-110797 GCF_042798815.1 Kitasatospora sp. NPDC057738
CGGTGGCCGCGGTCTCCCTGGGTTCGGTGGTGTTCTGGCGGGGTGCTGGTTGGTTTTGGGGGTGCCGGGCGGGCATCCCTTTTAACACAGGTGCTCGCTCCCCCTTCTCCGGTGTTCACGGAGAAGGCGCCGCGATCACAGGGCGCGTACCGCGCGAATCAGTGCGCCGCTACAGGCTCCGGCGCGTTCTTCAGCTCTTCGTCACCGGCTTCGGCGCTGTAGTCGGACGGCCTGGTCTCGTCCGGGAGCTCCGGCGCCTTGACCGCCCGCAGCACCAGGGTGAGCGCCACCGCGACGATCAGGTTGAGCGCGAAGGCGGTCAGGCCGATGTAGCCGATCTCGCCGATGCCGGGGATCCCGGCCGCGCTGCCGCCGAAGTGCTTGGTGGCCGGGCTGGCGATCCCGTACGCCTTCCAGGTGCCGTACACCATGCCGGCCGCCCAGCCGGCGAACAGCGCCCAGTGGTGGAACCAGCGGGTGAACAGGCCGCCGACGATCGCCACGAAGGTCTGCAGGATCCACAGGCCGCCCAGCAGCTGGAGGTTGATCGCGGCCTGCTTGTCCATGCCGAGCACGAAGGCCAGGGCGCCGACCTTCACCAGCAGCGAGACCAGCTTGGCGATCCGGGTCTCGTCGGCGGGGGTGGCGGAGGGCTTGAGCCAGTCCTTGTAGACGTTGCGGGTGAACAGGTTGGCCGCCGCGATGGACATGATGGCGGCCGGCACCAGCGCGCCGATGCCGATCGCGGCGAAGGCCACGCCGGTGAACCAGTCCGGGAACATGTCCGCGAACAGCTGCGGCACCGAGAGCTGGGCGTTGTAGCCCTTGACGCCCTTGCCCACGCCCGCCGCGATCGCCATGAACCCGAGCAGCGCCAGCAGGCCCAGCATCAGCGAGTACGCGGGCATGATCGCCATGTTGCGGCGCACGGTGCTGCGGGACTTGGAGGCCAGCACGCCGGTGACCGAGTGCGGGTACATGAACAGCGCCATCGCCGAGCCGAGGGCCAGCGTGGCGTACGTCCACTGGCTGCCGTGCGGGACGGTCAGCGACCCCTTGGCGCCCGGCGCGCTGAACTTGTGCGCGGCGGCGTCGAAGATGTGCCCGTAGCCGCCGAGCCGGATCGGGATGTAGATCACCGCGACGATGATCACGATGTAGACGAGGGCGTCCTTGACGAAGGCGATCAGCGCCGGGGCGCGCAGGCCGGAGGAGTAGGTGTAGGCGGCCAGCACGCCGAAGGCGATGAACAGCGGCAGGTCCTTGACGAACCAGTTGGCGTTCTCCCCGCCGCCGACCCCCAGCACGTCCAGCACGGCCTGGATGCCGACGAGTTGCAGGGCGATGTACGGCATGGTGGCCAGGATCCCGGTCAGCGCGACGACCAGCGACAGCGGCCGCGAGCCGTACCGGCCGCGCACGAAGTCGGCCGGGGTCACGTAGCCGTGCACCCGGGAGACCGACCAGAGCCGGGGCAGGAAGAGGAAGACCAGCGGGTAGGCGACGATCGTGTACGGCACCGCGAAGAAGCCCGCCGCGCCGGTGGCGTACACCGCCGCGGGGACGGCGACGAAGGTGTACGCGGTGTAGAGGTCGCCGCCGAGCAGGAACCAGGTCACCCAGGTCCCGAAGCTGCGCCCGCCCAGGCCCCACTCGTCCAGGTGCGCGGCGTTGTCCGCGCGGCGCCAGCGCGAGGCGAGGAAGCCCATCACGGTGACCAGGGCGAAGAACAGCACGAAGACCACGAGGGCCGGCACGTTGACGTCCTTCATCGCGCACCGCCCGTCCGGGCCGCCTTGCGGGCCTTCTCGTCCCGGGTGATCAGCAGGTAGGCGGCGACCGTGAACACGGCCGACACCGGCACCCAGAGCAGCTGGTACCAGTAGAAGAAGGGCACCCCGGCCACCGCCGGTTCGCTCTTGTCGTACGAGGACACCCAGAGCATCGCGACGATCGGCACCAGCAGGGCGAGGCCGGCCAGCACCCGCTCGGGCGTCACGGCCGGGACGGGCCTCCCGGCTGGCTCGGGCATGACATCTTCGAGGGTGAGGGGATCAGACGGCATCTTCGGCTCCGCTCCGGAGGGTTCCCCGTCGGCGCCGCAGCCCGGTCGGCGCCGAGCGCCGCACGGGCCCGCCGAGCAGCACCATCGGTGATCGGCAGTCAGGTCAGTACGGCTGCGCAATCTAGAGCATGGGGTGATCCATGTCACCGGAATTGACGGAACTTCCCGCCAGTCGGACGCAACCGACCGGTTGTTCACCGCCGGACGACGGAAACGCGCTGCCGAGGCGGGACGTGAGGCGCCGTCACCGTTCATGCGGTGCGGAACGCGAAAGGCGCCGGCGCGCGGGTCCTGCGCGCCGGCGCCCGAGGTGCGGCGGGGGAGTGCGGCTGCTCCGGGTGCTGCCGTCGGCCCGGACGCTCCGGCTACTCCGGACGCTTCAGCCGGGTGATGAACTTGTAGCGGTCGCCGCGGTAGATCGAGCGGACCCACTCCACCGGATCGCCCTCGGCGTCGAAGGAGTGCCGGGACAGCTGGAGCATCGGCAGGCCGAGGTCGGAGCCGAGCAGGCCGGCCTCGCGGGGGTTGGCCAGGGTGGTCTCGATGGTCTCCTCGGCCTCGGCCACGGTGACCCCGTACACCTCGCGCAGCGCCGCGTACAGCGAGTTGTGCTTGGCCAGGTTGCGGCGCAGGGCCGGGAAGCGCTTGGCGGACAGGTGGGCGACCTCGATGGCCATCGGGTCGCCGTTGGCCAGCCGCAGGCGCTCGATCCGCAGCACCCGGCCGCCGGGCTTGATGTCGAGCAGCGGGGCGAGCCGGTCGTCGGCGGTGATGTAGCCGATCTCGATCAGCCGGGAGGCGGGCTCCAGGCCCTGCGCCCGCATGTCCTCGGTGTAGGAGGTGAGCTGGAGGGCCTGGGCGACCTTGGGCTTGGCGACGAAGGTGCCCTTGCCCTGGATGCGCTCCAGCCGGCCCTCGACGACCAGCTCCTGGAGGGCCTGGCGCACGGTGGTGCGCGAGGTGTCGAACTGGGCGGCCAGCGCGCGCTCGGGCGGCACCGGGGTGCCGGCGGGCTGGGTCTCGGTGAGCTGCAGCAGGTGCCGCTTCAGGCCGTAGTACTTGGGGACGCGCGCGGTCGGGTCGGTGCCGGCCTGCGTCGGGAGGTTGTTCACCTCGGGGTCGTTGACCTGGGCGGTGGATCCCCCGTCGCTGCTCATCGGACCTGTTCTCCCGCTTCTCGCGAGGCCTTCAGCGACCCCGCCACATCGTTAACGGCTCACATCGTTGCATGTATGGCTACGGAACGAATACCTCATCACGCGATGAACGATGTGCGGTGTCGGCTTGATAACGGGTGGTCGAGATCGGTCGAACAGCCGTTGACAGGCCCATTGGTCTAGGCCAAGCTCCAGGCAGCTGGTCTACACCACTAGACCGGTAACTATGAATCCCCCCACCCGTTCGATGGGGTCCGCGGCACCTTTCCCCCCGCTTTGTGTGGGTCTGCCGCTGCCGCCCGACGGGGGCAACCCAGGCATCCCTCAGGAGGATGGCGTGAAGCGTCAGCTCATCGCGGCGGTCGGCGTCGCAGCAATGGTCGTCGGCCTGGCGGCTTGCAGCTCGGACGGCAAGAAGACCGAGGGCGGCTCGTCCGCGGCGGCCAAGAACTACGACGGCAAGACCCTGACCGTGTGGCTGATGGACGGCTCGGCCCCCAAGGGCTGGGAGGACAGCGTCAAGGCCGACTTCGCCGCCGCCTACCCGGGTGCCAAGCTCGACATCCAGACCCAGAAGTGGAACGGCATCGGCCAGAAGGTCACCGCCGCCCTCTCCGAGGGTTCGGTGGACGTCCTGGAGATCGGCAACACCCAGACCGCGGGTTACGCGGCCACCGGTGGTCTGCTCGACATCACCAAGGACAAGGCCGACCTGGGTGGCGCCGACTGGGCCGCCAACCTGAACGAGTCCTCGATCATCGACGGCAAGCAGTACGCCGCCCCGTGGTACTTCACCAACCGCGTGGTGACCTACAACAAGGACATCTGGACCAAGGCCGGCATCACCACCCCGCCGAAGACCCTGGACGAGTTCTACACCGACCTGGACAAGGTCAAGGCCGTCCCGGGCGTCACCGACGCCCTCTACATGCCCGGCCAGGAGTGGTACGCCTACTTCGGCCTGCTGACCAGCGAGGGCGGCAAGCTCGCCAAGAAGGACGGCGACAAGTGGGTCGGCGGCCTGTCGAGCCCCGAGGCCCAGAAGGCCTTCGAGACCTACAAGAAGCTGCAGAGCCACTCGACCACCGCGCCGAAGGACAAGGACGAGGCCACCCCGCAGCAGAAGGACGTCTTCGCCAAGGGTGACATCGGCACCATCATCGGTCTCGGCTGGGAGGTCCCGAAGCCCGAGGAGCTGGCCGCCGACAAGATCGGCTACTTCCCGCTCCCCGGCGCGACCGCGGACAAGCCCTCCAGCGTCTTCCTCGGCGGCTCGAACCTGGCGATCGCCCAGCAGAGCAAGAACCCGGAGCTCGCCAAGGGCTTCCTGAAGATCGCCATGAACGACAAGAACGAGGGCCTGATCGCCTCCTCGGGTCTCATCCCGAACAAGGTCGCGCTCAACAGCAAGGTCACCGGCGACTTCGCCAAGGCCGCCCTGCCGGCCTCGCTCAACGGTGCGACCACTCCGAACGTTCCGACCTGGACCAACGTCGAGAACGAGCCGAACCCGATCAAGGACTTCCTGACCTCGGCGCTGAACGGCGACTACGCCGCCGCGGCCAAGAAGGCCGACGACGAGATCGCGAAGCGTCTCAACCAGAAGCAGTAAGGCAGTCGAGCGGCGTCGCTCACCGGCTCCCGGGGGGGGGTCGGGGAGCGACGCCTTCCGTCGTGGTCGGGTTTGCAAGGAAGAGAGAACGATGGCTGCGCAGTCGGAACGGGTGCAGACACAGTCCCCGGAACCAACGAATTCCGTGGTGGCGTCGACAGACAAGTCCACCACCCCCGGTGCCGAGCGCACCCCGAGGAGGAGCGGCAGACCGTCGGACGGGCCCAGTGCGGCCTCCAGGTTCGCCCCCTACCTACTGCTGCTGCCGGCCATCGCGGCGACCCTCGTCCTGCTGGTCTGGCCGCTGATCGAGACGGTGGTGGTCTCGGCCCAGAACCTCAACAGGCGGCAGTTCATCCAGCACCTGACCGAGTGGACGGGCTTCTCCAACTACACCGATCAGCTGGGTAGTTCGGAGTTCTGGTCGATCACCCTGCGCACGGTGGTCTTCACGCTGGTCAACGTCGTGCTGATCATGGTGTTCGGCACGCTGGTCGGCCTGCTGCTCAACACCCTCGGCAAGCGGATGCGGCTGCTGCTCTCGGTCGGCCTGCTGCTGGCCTGGGCGATGCCGGTGGTCGCCGCGACCACCGTCTACACCTGGCTCTTCGACCAGAACTTCGGTGTCGTCAACTGGTTCCTGGACAAGCTGGGCTGGCACGCCATGGCCCACTTCAACTGGACCAGCGGCCAGTACTCCACCTTCTTCGTGATCATCCTGCTGATCGTGTGGCAGTCGGTCCCGTTCGTGGCGTTCAACATGTACGCGGGCCTGACCACGATCCCCAAGGAGCTCTACGAGGCCGCCCGGATGGACGGCGCCGGCTCGGGCAAGATCTGGACCTCGGTGATCTACCCGATCATGAAGCCCTTCCTCCTGGCCACGACCTTCCTGGAGGTCATCTGGGTGTTCAAGGCCTTCACCCAGGTCTACCTGATCAACAAGGGCGGACCGGACGGCCTGACCCGCACCCTGCCGGTGCACGCCTTCCTCGAAGGCATCGGGTCGCAGCACTTCGGCGTCGGCTCCGCGATCGCGGTGCTCACCATCGTGATGCTGGGCGCGCTGATGGCCTACTACTTCCGCATCATTCTCAAGCAGGAGGACGAGCTGTGAGGCGCTCGCTCATCGGACGCACCTGGCCGAACCTGATCGCGGTCGTCCTCTTCGTCTTCTTCATCTTCCCCGTCTACTGGATGTTCTCGACCGCGTTCAAGCAGAACAAGGACATCGTCAGCCGGGACCCCGTCTTCCTGCCGCTGAACGGCACGTTCGAGCACTTCGACCGGGCCGTGCACGTCCCGAACTTCTGGACGTACGTCAGCAACAGCCTGATCGTCACCGTCGGCGCGGTGCTCGGCTCGCTGGTGATCGCCACCCTGGCCGCCTTCGCGATCGCCCGGATGCGCTTCCGCGGCCGCAAGGGCTTCGTCCTGGTCGTGATGGCCGCCCAGATGGCGCCCTGGGAGGTCATGATCATCGCGGCCTACCTGATCGTCCGCGACAACGAGATGCTCAACAGCCTGGTGCCGCTGACCGCCTTCTACCTGATGATGGTGCTGCCCTTCACGATCTGGACGCTGCGCGGCTTCATCGCCGCCGTGCCCAAGGAACTGGAGGAGTCGGCCATGGTGGACGGCTGCACCCGCACCCAGGCCTTCGTGAAGGTGATCTTCCCGCTGCTCGCCCCCGGCCTGATGTCGACCTCGCTGTTCGGCTTCATCACCGCGTGGAACGAGTTCCCGCTGGTCAACATGTTGAACAAGAACGAGACGGCGCAGACCCTCCCGGTCTGGCTCTCCTCGTTCCAGACCGCGTTCGGCACCGACTGGGGCGCGACCATGGCCGCGTCCACCCTCTTCGCCGTGCCGATCCTGATCCTGTTCATCTTCCTGCAGCGCAAGGCGGTCAACGGACTGACCGACGGCGCAGTGAAGGGCTGAGTCAACGTGAGCATCCTCGTTCCCACCGTGCCGGACAGCGACCAGCTGCACCGTGACGCCCTGACCGTCCTCCAGCCCGGCTTCGTCGGCACCGAGCCGCCGGAGTGGCTGCGCCGCCACCTCGCCGCGGGCCTCGGCTCGGTCGCGCTGTTCGACCGCAACGTGGTCGACCTCGACCAGCTGTCCGCGCTCACCGGTGCGCTGCGCGCCGAGAACCCCGACCTGCTGATCGCGATCGACGAGGAGAGCGGCGACGTCACCCGGCTGGAGGCGGGCTCCGGCTCGTCCTGGCCCGGCAACCTCGCGCTCGGCGCGATCGACGACCCGGCGCTGACCCGGGACGTCGCCCGCGAGCTGGGCCGGGCGCTGGCCGCGGCCGGCGTCAACTACAACTGGGCGCCCACCGCGGACGTCAACTCCAACCCGCGCAACCCGGTCATCGGGGTCCGCTCCTTCGGCGCCGACCCCGAGCTGTGCGCCCGGCACACCGCCGCCTGGGTGGAGGGCCTGCAGTCGGCCGGCGTGGCCGCCTGCTCCAAGCACTTCCCCGGCCACGGCGACACCGCGGTGGACTCGCACCACGGGCTGCCCGTCATCGACGTCGACCTGGACGTGCTGCGGGCCCGTGACCTGATCCCGTTCCAGGCGGCGATCGCGGCCGGCACCAAGGCCGTGATGACCGCCCACATCATGATCCCGGCGCTGGACCCGAAGCTGCCCGCCACCCTGAGCCCGGCCGTGCTGCGCGACCTGCTGCGCGCGGCCCCGGCCGACGGCGGCCTCGGCTACCAGGGCCTGATCGTCAGCGACGCGATCGAGATGGGCGCCATCGCCGACACCTTCGGGATGGGCGAGGGCACCGTGCTGGCCCTGGCGGCCGGCGCGGACGCGATCTGCGTCGGCGGCGGGCTCGCCGACGAGGAGACCGTGCTGATGCTGCGCGACGCCATCGTGGCGGGCGTGCGCTCCGGCCGGCTCGCCGAGGAGCGGCTGGCGGACGCGGCCGCGCGGGTGCGGGCGCTGGGCAGCTGGGGCCGGATCGCGGCCCAGGGCGAGCGGGTCGAGCCGGACCTGGCGGTCGGTCTGCGGGCCGCGCGCCGGGCGCTCAGGGTGGTCCGGGCGCCGGGCCTGACCGTGCCGCCGGTGAGCGAGCGCCCGTACGTGGCCTCGTTCTCGGACGAGCCGAACATCGCCGTCGGCGACGTCACCCCGTGGGGTGTGGCGGGCATGCTGGCCGACCGCTTCCCCGGCACCCGCACCCGCGAGGTGTCGGCGGCCGACGCCGCGCCGGAGCTGCTGGACGCGCTGGTCGACGAGGTGCTGGCCGCCGCCGAGGGCCGCCGCCTGGTGCTGGTGGTCCGCGACGCGCACCGGCACGGGTGGATGGCCGCCGCGCTGGGCCGTCTGGTGGCGGCCCGGCCGGACGCCGCCGTGGTCGAGATGGGCCTGCCCCAGTCCGAGCCGGTCGGGGCGCTCCACATCGCCACCCACGGCGCCGCCCGGGTCTGCGGACTGGCGGCCGTGGAGGTCCTCACCGGGCAGCCGGGAGCGATCGGCTGAACCGTTCGACGAGACGTCACCGGCCGTGTCCGGTGGGCGTCGGCCAACGGGCCCGTCATGCGCATGTCGCATGGCGGGCCCGTTCCGTTTCCCCGGCGTTGACCTGCGGGTTCGTCGAGTGACCGTGTTCCCTCAAGTGGGCCTTAAATCCACCTTAAGGCCCACTTAGGGTGACGGAACGACAACTGGCGGCCACGCGGTACAACAGCTCTGCAACGGCCGTCCCAAGGAGGGCTTTTGGTCGTTGACACCACCTATGGTCTAGGCCAGAGTCCAGACATCCGGTTCGAGATTCAACCTCGCCGGATGTGGTATCGGCCCACCCCGAAGCTCTTCGCCGCCCCCTGTCCGGACTCTCCGCCGCGGGCGCCAATCACGCTGCCGGCGGGCAAGACGGCTCTACAACCCTCGGAGGACGGCGTGAAGAAGCGTCAGCTCATCTCGACGCTCGGGACCATGGCACTGGCAGTCGGTCTGACGGCCTGTTCCTCGACCGCGAAGCCGGCGGGCGACAGCGGCGCGGGCGGTTCCGCGGACCCGAAGGCCGCCGGCGGCACCGTCACCGTCTGGCTGATGGACGACGCCCAGAAGAACTGGCCGGACCTGGTCCAGCGGGTCAACGACGAGTTCGCGGCGAGGTACCCGAACGTCAGCCTCAAGCTCGTGTACCAGGGCTGGGCCGACAAGGTGGGCAAGCTCGACAAGGCCATCGCCGACGGCAACGCCCCCGACGTGGTCGAGCTGGGCAACACCGAGACCATGAAGTACGTGCTCTCCGGCGCGCTGGCCCCGGTGGACCGCAGCACCTTCGACAACTCCGACAGCTGGATCAAGGCGCTCGCCAACACCTGCACCTACCAGGACAAGCTCTGGTGCGTGCCCTACTACGCCGGCTCCCGGGTCGCCATCTACAACTCCGCCGCCTTCCAGCAGGCCACCGGCAGCGCCGACTTCCCGAAGACCGAGGCGGACCTGCTGGCCGCGCTGGACAAGGTCGCGGACCGCAACAAGGCCGACAAGACCTACTCCCCGCTCTACCTGCCCGGCCCGTACTGGTACGCCGCGATGAGCTACGTGGCCGCGTACGGCGGCAGCATCGCCAAGTTCGACAGCTCCGGCAACTGGCACGGCACCCTGCACGACCCCAAGTCCCAGCAGGGCGTCAGCCACTTCGTCGACCTGGTGCGCAAGTACAACAAGGGCGACCTGACGGTGAACGAGCAGAACCAGTTCGAGTCGATGGCCCGCGGGCACGCCGCGTCCTTCTACGGCAACGGCTACGAGGCGGCCAGCGTCACCGCCCCGGTCACCGGCGACCCGAGCCTCAAGGACGCCGTCAAGGTGGCCACCATGCCCGGCCCCGACGGCAAGCCGCTGCCGACCTTCATCGGCGGCTCCGACCTCGCCGTCACCGCCAAGTCCCAGCAGGTGGCGCTGGCGACCGACTGGATCCGGATGTTCACCAGCACCAAGTCCGAGCAGGCGCTGGCCGACAAGGACATCCTGCCGAACAACCTGACCCAGCTGAACCCGCTGAAGAACAAGCCGACCACCGCCGCCGCGGCCAACGCCGTCCCGGACGCCTGGTTCACCCCGCTGGCCCCCGGCTGGGCCGCGGTCGAGAAGCAGAAGGTCATCCCGGACATGCTGACCGCGATCCTCAAGGGCAAGTCGGTGGACCAGGCCACCAAGGAGGCCGACGCCGCGATCGACCAGCTGATCAACAAGGCGTCCTGACCTTCCGTCGCGCCCGCGGCCACGCGCCCCTCCCGACCGTGCGGGCGCGTGCCGCGGGCGTGCGCCGCCGGGGCGCGCCGGGTGCGCGCGGGCGTGCGGACGGAGGTGCCCGGCGGCAGGTGCGACCGTAGGATTGCCGCACGAAGGACCGCAGCGAGTGTGCGGACTCGCCGCCGTGGAGGTCCCCGCCGGGCAGCCGCCCGAGCGGGGTCGAACCGTCTCATCGGAGGCAGACCCAGATGTCCGACCCGCAGACCGTTCCCGTCCCCGGCCGGATCATGGCGGCGGAGATGGCCGAGCAGCCGGCCGTCCTCCGGCGCATCCTCGACGAGGGCGCCCCGAAGATCCGCGAGGTCGCCGCGCAGATCGCCGCCCGCAACCCGCGCTTCGTCCTGCTCACCGCGCGCGGCACGTCCGACAACGCCGCGCTGTACGCCAAGTACCTGATCGAGATCCTGCTCGGCAAGCCGGCCGGCCTGACCTCGATGTCCACCACCACCGCGTACGGCGCCAAGCCGGACCTCACCGACGTCCTGGTCGTCACCGTCAGCCAGTCCGGCGGCTCGCCCGACCTGGTGGCCTCCACCAAGGCGGCCCGCGAGGCCGGAGCCATCACGCTCGCGGTGACCAACAACGCCGCCTCGCCGCTGGCCGAGGTCTCCGAGTTCCACATCGACGTGCTGGCCGGCCCGGAGAAGGCGCTGCCGGCCACCAAGACCTACACCGCCGAACTGCTGGCGCTCTACCTGCTGGTCGAGGGCCTCGCGGAGGCATGGGGGCACTCCCGGCCGAGGGCCGGGGGAGGCTCGGCCGCCGAGGAGCTGCCGGGCCTGGCCGCCGGGGTGCTGGCCCGCAAGGCGGAGGTGAAGGCGCTGGCCGAGCGCTACCGCTTCGCCCAGCGCCTGGTCATCACCTCGCGCGGCTACGGCTACCCGACCGCCCGCGAGGCGGCGCTCAAGCTGATGGAGACCACCTACATCCCGGCCACCCCGTTCTCCGGCGCCGACCTGCTGCACGGCCCGCTGGCCATGGTGGACAACGTCTCGCCGGTCATCGCGATCGTCCCGGACGGCAAGGGCGGCGAGGCCCTCCAGCCGGTGCTGGACCGGCTGCGCGGGCGCGGCGCGGACCTGATGGTGGTCGGGCAGCAGGCGCAGGTGGAGGCCGCCTCGGCGGGCTTCGCGCTGCCGGCCGGCGTGCCGGAGGAGGTGCAGCCGATCCTGGAGATCCTGCCGCTGCAGCTGCTGGCCTACGAGATCACCATCGCCCGCGGCCAGGACCCGGACGCCCCGCGCGCCCTGGCGAAGGTCACCGAGACCAGGTAGGCCCCCGCGGACGCGATTCGGCCCCGGTCCACAGGCTGTGGACCGGGGCCGAATCGCTGAGCGGCCGGACGTGGTTCAGGGGGGCCGAAAACACTACGGGCCACGGCGCCGACACGGGACCCTCAACCCATGCGGCACCGCAGCCCGGAGCTGTCGTCGGGCACCGGATCCGGTCGAGAACTGTGCGGGGTCCTCGATCGTCGGCGTCCGACCGAGGAGGGGCCGCGCGCGGTCAGGGCAGTTGCGCGGGGGCCTCTCCTTGGTGCTCTTTCATTGTGGACTAGACCAATCTCGGTTGTCCAGGCCTCTCGGAAAATTGGTCTAAACAACTCCGGAGGGTGCGCGGGAGGGCGCGCAGGAGGGTGCACGGCAGGGCGTGCGGCAGGGCGTGCTGAAGGGCGTGCCGAAGGGCGTGCCGAAGGGCGTGCGGCAGGGCCCCGCAGGGCCCGCCCACCGGTCCGCCGCGCCCCGCCCGGACCGGCGGCGCTACCCTCGCCATGTGCCCTCGCTGAACGAACTCGTCCGCCGCCACACCACCCTCACCGGGGCCGATGTGGAATGGCTCCACCACCTGGTCTCGGAGTGGCAGCTGCTCTCCGACCTCTCCTTCGCCGACCTGGTGCTGTGGATCCCCACCTGGGACGGCATCCGCTACGTCTCGGTGGCGCAGATGCGGCCCAACACCGGGCCCACCTCCTACCAGGACGACATGGTCGGCCACCTCGTCCCGCGCGGCCGCCGTCCGCTGCTGGACGCCGCCTTCGACGAGGGCCGGATCGTGCGCGAGGGCGACCCGGAGTGGCGCGAGGAGGTCCCGGTCCGGGTCGAGTCGATCCCGGTCCGGCGCGAGGGCAAGGTGCTGGGCGTGATCGCGCGCAACACCAACCTGCTGACCGTGCGGACCCCGAGCCGGCTGGAGCTCACCTACCTCCAGAGCGCCTCCGACCTGGCCCAGATGATCGCGGCCGGCTCCTTCCCCTACCCCAACGTCGAGCAGGCCGACATGGACGCCGCCCCCCGGGTCGGCGACGGCCTGATCCGGCTGGACGCGGACGGCATCGTCACCTACGCCAGCCCCAACGCCCTCTCCGCCTACCACCGCCTCGGCCTCACCACCGACCTGGTCGGCAGCCACCTCGGCCGGGCCACCGCCGATCTCGCCCCGCCGTCCCGCTCGGCCGTCCACGAGGCGCTGGTGAAGCTGGCGAGCGGCTGGGCGCCCCGGCAGACCGAGGTGGAGGCGCAGGGGGGAGTGGTGACCCTGCGGGCGATCCCGCTCAAGCCCAAGGGCACCCTGACCGGTTCGCTGGTGCTCTGCCGGGACGTCACCGAGCTGCGCCGCCGCGACCGCGAGCTGATGACCAAGGACGCCACCATCCGGGAGATCCACCACCGGGTGAAGAACAACCTCCAGACCGTCGCGGCCCTGCTGCGGCTGCAGTCCCGCCGGATGGAGTCGGAGTCCGGCCGGGCCGCACTGGACGAGGCGGTGCGCCGGGTCGGCTCGATCGCGATCGTGCACGAGACGCTCTCCCAGGCGCTGGACGAGCAGGTGGCCTTCGACGAGATCGCCGACCGGGTGCTGGCGATGGTGATGGAGCTGTCCCAGGACGGCCGGGTGGCGACCCGGCGCACCGGCAGCTTCGGCATCCTGTCCGCCGAGGTGGCCACCCCGCTGTCGATGGTGCTGACCGAGCTGCTCCAGAACGCCCTTGAACACGCGTTCGGACCGACCGCCTCCGGGAACCTGGAGGTCAGTGCCCTGCGCGGGCGGGCGCCGGCGACCGGCGCGGGCTGGTCGGAGAGCTGGAACGGTGGCGCCCGGCCGGAGGAGTACCTGCTGATCACGGTGCAGGACGACGGCCGCGGCATGCCGGAGGGCTTCGACCCGAAGACGGCGGGCAACCTCGGGCTGCAGATCGTCCGGACGCTGGCCACCGGTGAGCTGGGCGGCACCTTCGACATGGTGGCCGGCCCGGACGGCGGGACCAAGGTGGTCCTGGAGATCCCGGTCCGCTGAGGTCCGGTGCGCGAGGCCCGGTGCGCGAGGCCCGGTCCGCTGTGGCCCGGTCCGGCGGGATCCCGCCGGGAATCCGTGGCGCGAAGGCGTACGGACACGCGCGAAGGTGTGTGGCGGGGGCGCGTGCTCGGATCAAGCGCCGGGTCCGCGCTCCGCACTCCGGAGTGCGGAACCAGAGCGTGGGGCCGGACGCGCAACCGGGACGCCGAGTCGGGATGCCCGACCGGCGTGCCCGACCGGGGTGCGGAAACAGAAACGAGGCCCTGTCGACCGGGGGGGGTGGGTCGACAGGGCCTCTCAACCCGTTCCGGCCGTCGGGGGGAGTCGGCCGGAGCGGGGGCTCTGGGTGGTGCGACACCTCGCCGGTGCGTTGCACACGGTGAGCGCCACAGCTCCACGATATTGCTCTCAGTGAACAGTATCAAGTGTCTGGGCGGGTCCGGTGTCGCGGGACCCGGCAGGGCAAGGTCCTTTGTGCGGAAGGCTTCACCAGGAGGTGCAGGGAAGCCTTTGATCATGTGTCGATCGGTACTGCGGTCACTGCTGGTGCTACGGCGTGTGATCGCTGGGCGATCAGGCGGTGCGGGCCCGGTTGCGGGCGGCGCGGCGCTTCATCGCGCGACGCTCGTCCTCGCTCATGCCGCCCCAGACGCCGGCGTCCTGGCCGGTCTCGAGCGCCCACTGGAGGCACTGCTCCATCACCGGACAGCGGCGGCACACGGCCTTGGCTTCCTCGATCTGCAGCAGAGCAGGACCGGTGTTCCCGATCGGGAAGAACAGCTCCGGGTCCTCTTCGCGGCAGACAGCGCGGTGGCGCCAGTCCATGGTCGTCCAACTCCTCCTGCCGCGGGGGGTGGCCCGATCGGCACAATCGAATGGCTTGTGAATGTGAACGCTTTCACGAATCCCGCAACAGCAAAAGAGACCAAAGGCCCGTCGGGCCCGGGTGGTCTGTGCTGGGGGGGATTCGGCGATTCGAGGGACACCCCGCGGTCGGCGCTCCTGTGGTTCCGGAGTTGCCGTCGCTGCGATGTGTCCCGATCGCCATGTAGAGGTTCGCAAACCTCGGGCTCGGATACAACCCCCTTCGGGGAGGAATTTTGGATTCTTCGGTGTCGCCTAGCTCACAGCCAGTACTTCTATGGAGTGAAGGGGGCTTGTGCGTTCGAGAAGAAGGAGGAACCCCCCTTCCAGTCACACAATCACACGCAGTGCCCGCCGTACGCCTGTGAAACTGACGCGACTCCTGTCTCCAAGATGGTCCCCGTCGACCTGGAACGGCGCCGGTTCCTCCGAAACCAAGGTGAAGTGTCTGACGTCGTGATAGGAGACGACGTGCTTCCCGGAAGGGCCCATCGGAGGGGCGCCGTCACCCGAAGGCGCGTACGACCGCAGGATCTGACGGACCGTTCGAGCCGTGCCGAACGCCGTCATCCGGGTGATGCCGAAGACGTCCAGATCCGTGTCGAAGGAGGCGAGCGGTGAGGGGTAGACCGGCCGGTTGCCGAGGAAGGTCCAGGGCGAGGTGTTGCTGACTATCGACAGCACCAGGCCCGGAACCCGTTCGCGGCCCGGCATTTCCAGGGAGATCGGGCCGGAGCGGCGCTGCTCACGCTGGGTGAAGTAGTGCCGCAGGGCCTGGCCGACGTACAGGGCGTGGGTGGACTTGCGCCCGGCCCGGCGCTGCTCCTCGACCCGGCCGACCACACCGGCGTCGAAGCCGAGGCCGGCGGTGAAGGTGAACCAGCGGTCCGGCAGGCCGTCGGTCATCGCCTTGCCCAGCCCGATCGGCCGCTCCCGGCCGTGCTCCAGCGCGTCCAGCAGGGCACCGGTCGCCTCGACCGGGTCGTTGGGCAGGCCCAGCGCGCGGGCGAACACATTGGTCGAACCGCCCGGCACCACGGCCAGTCGCGGGACCTTCTCGCCCGGGCCGTGCGCCAGCAGCCCGTTCACCACCTCGTTGACGGTGCCGTCCCCGCCCAGCGCCACCACCAGGTCGACCGTGCCGTCCTCCGCCGCCCCGCGGGCCAGGTCGCGCGCGTGGCCCCGGTACTGGGTCTCGGCGACCTCCAGCTTGAGATCGCTGCGCAGGGCGTGGATCAGGACGTCCCTGGTCCGGCCACTGGTGGTGGTGGCCTTGTGGTTCACGACCAGGAGAGCGCGCATGGGGAAAGCCTACGGGTCGGTACGGACCGACCGGCGGCTACCCTGCTGGAGTGACCGCAGAAACCTCCGCACCCGCACCCACGGCCGGCGCCGGCCGACCGGCCTCCCTGACCCTGGGCGCCGCCATCACGGCCCTGGAGGGCATCGCGCTGGCCGTCGTCGGCGTCCTGGACATGGTGGCCGCACTGTCCGGCCAGGCCAAGCAGCTGGCCCTCAACGAGTTCGGCGGAGCGGTCATCGTGCTGCTCGGCGTGCTGCCGGTGCTGGCCGCCCTCGCACTGCTCAAGGAGCGCCGCTGGGGCCGCAGCCCGGCGGTGCTGACCAACTCGATCTGCCTGCCGGTCGCCTACTACATGTTCGAGAGCGGCGGCACGGCGATCGTGTTCGGCGTGCTGATCGGCGTGCTCGGCCTGGTGGGCATCGGCTGCCTGCTGAACCCGAAGTCGACGGCGGCCCTGTACGCCCCGTCCGAGAACTAGGGGCGTACAGGGCCGGGGCAGGGGATCGGACGGCCGCCGAGCAGGAGCTGAGCGGCCGTCAGTCCTACTCCTCCACCAGGAGCTTCTCCCGCAGCTGGGCCAAGGTCCGGGCGAGCAGCCGGGACACGTGCATCTGGGAGATCCCCACCTCGGCGGCGATCTGCGACTGGGTCATGTTCCGGAAGAACCGCAGCACCAGGATCTTCTGCTCCCGGGGCGGCAGTTGGGCCAGCAGCGGCTTGAGCGACTCGCGGTACTCGACGCCCTCCAGCGCCTCGTCGGTCGCGCCCAGGGTGTCCGCGACGGCCGGCGACTCGTCGTCGCTGTCCGGCACGTCCAGCGAGAGCGTGGAGTACGCGTTGGCGGACTCCAGGCCCTCCAGGACGTCCTCCTCCGAGATCCCCAGGTGCTCGGCCAGCTCGTGCACCGTGGGGGAGCGGCCGTGCCGCTGGGAGAGCTCGCTGGTCGCCGTGGTGAGCGACAGCCGCAGCTCCTGGAGGCGGCGCGGGACCCGCACCGCCCAGCCCTTGTCGCGGAAGTGCCGCTTGATCTCCCCGACGATGGTCGGCGTCGCGTAGGTGGAGAACTCGACCCCGCGCTCGTGGTCGAAGCGGTCCACGGACTTGATCAGGCCGATGGTGGCGACCTGGGTCAGGTCGTCCAGCGGCTCGCCCCGGTTGCGGAAGCGCCGGGCCAGGTGCTCGACCAGCGGGATGTGCATCCGCACCAGCTGGTTGCGCAGCTCGACGCGCTCCGGGGAGCCCTCGGGCAGTGCGGACAGCCGGACGAACAGCGCGCGGGCGGCCTCCCGGTCCGGGGCGCCGGTGCGGTGCGAGCCCTGGGCGGGCACGGCGCTGTGCGGCTCGGCCTCGACCGCCGGGTCCGTCTCGCCCGCCGGGTCCGGCGGGGGCACGGAGGCAGGCGTCGGCTCGGACGTCGGCTCGGTGGGGTGGCTCATCCGCTGGGCGTCCTTCGGGTGCGCTTCGTCGTTGGCGGCGAGGCCGGGAACGCTCGCCTGGGTCGGTACGGCGGGTCCCGCCGTCGCGAGGCCGGTACGGTCCAGATCACTCACGGCCATTCCCCCGTTCCGTTCCGGGAGCACCGGGGCCGGTGGCCCCGGAATCGTCTCGTTGGTCGTACCGCGTGGGTGGCGGTACCGGGAGCCGTCCGTCGGAACCCCGGTCGGGGGAGCGGCGGACGGCCCTTGCGCGGGTGGTGCTCGGTGCTGCTCGGTCGTGCGGTTCGGTCCGGCGCCCGGCTAGTGGGCGGGGGACCCGCCGCGCTTCTTGTTCAGGCTGATCGACACGGTCTTGTCCGCGCCGACCGAGGAGTCGACCTCGCCGGCCAGGGCGGAGAGCACCGTCCAGGCGAAGGTGTCCCGCTCGGGGGCCTTGCCGTCGGTGGTCGGGGCCGAGACGGTGACCTTCAACGAGTCGCCGACCAGCCGGAACTCGCAGGACAGTACGGACCCGGGCACCGCCTGCTGGAGCAGGATGGCGCAGGCCTCGTCGACCGCGATCCGCAGATCCTCGATCTCGTCGAGCGTGAAGTCCAGCCGGGCCGCCAACCCGGCCGTCGCTGTTCGCAGGACGGAGAGGTAGGCCCCCGCTGCGGGCAGCCGGACCTCCACGAAGTCCTGAACACCGAGATCGCCGTCGATCTGGGACACCCTTGCCTCCTGGGTGGCGCGCTGTGCTTTCTTGGTACCCCGCTTGTTACCGCTTGCTACCCCCGTAGGGGGCCCGGCGTCACGCATCCACCATCGCTCTGCCCTCCGCACCCCGGTTCGGGAGTTACTCATGGTAAGGCATTGCGACGCAGGGTGGCAGACCCTTTCGCCGGTCTCCGGACGGCCGTTCAGCGCCGCCCGGCTTCGGCCAGGGCCTCGCCGGTGAGCCGGTAGACCGTCCACTCGTCCATCGGCACCGCGCCGATCGCCTTGTAGAAGTCGATCGAGGGCTGGTTCCAGTCCAGGACCGACCACTCGACCCGGGAGTAGCCGCGCTCGACGGCGATCCGGGCGAGCTCCAGCAGCAGCGCCTTGCCGTGGCCGCCGCCGCGCGCCTGCGGACGGACGTACAGGTCCTCCAGGTAGATCCCGTGAGTGCCGCGCCAGGTCGAGAAGTTGCGGAACCACACCGCGAAGCCGACCGGCTCGCCGGTGGCCTCGTCCTCGGCGATCAGCCCGAACAGGGCCGGGTTCTCGCCGAACAGGGCGTCGTGCAGCTGCTCCTCGGTGGCCTTCGCCTCGTGCAGGGCCTGCTCGTAGTCCGCGAGTTCGCGGATCATGGCGTGGATGACGGGAACGTCGGTGGCGACGGCGGTGCGGATCATGCCTGTGAGCCTACTGCTCGGGACCCGTCTCGTCCCAGGCCTGGACGGAGGTCTGGTCGACGATGCGGCCGTCCCGCAGCACGGCCATCGAGGACATCAGCACCCGGACGCCGTCGGGGTACCGGCAGGACTCCAGGAAGGCGGCGTGGTCGCCCTGGACCACCACCTGTTCCAGCTTGTGGGTCATCTCGCGGCCGTAGACGTCGTCCAGCATGGCGCCGATCTCCTCCCGGCCGTGCATCACCAGGGGGTGGCTGGGCTGGGTCTTGCGATCGACCATGCGCAGTTCGGCGTCCTGCGCGTAGAGCGCCAGGAGGGTCTCGGCGTCGCAGCGCTCGATGCCCTCGCGCAGGGCGCGGGTGTCGAAGGCGCCGGGGGTCGCCATCGTGGTCATGATCTCGCTCCTCCGGTCGGGTTCCGTCGGCTCGTACCTTGAGCGTACGCCCGCGGCCACCGCCCCGGAGGAGCGGACCGGGGGCCGTCAGCGGGCCGGCACGGTGCGCAGGTACTCGGCCAGCGCGCCGACCGCGGCCGGGTTGCGCGGGCTCTCCACCAGGTCGACGTAGTCCATGACGAAGATCCGGTCGTTCCTGACCGCGGAGACGTTGGCCAGCGGCGGGAAGGACTTCAGGAACTTCCGCTTCTCCTCGGCCCCGGGCGTCGCGTAGTCGTTGATCACGATCACCTCCGGGTCGCGCTGCACCACGCCCTCCCAGCCGGCCGTGACCCAGGTGTCGGCGAGGTCGCCCATGATGTTGCTCCCGCCGGCCTTGGCGATGATCTCGTTGGCGGCGGCGAACTTCCCGGCGGTGTACGGCTTGTCCTGCCCGCTGTCGTACAGGAAGACGGACGGGCGGCGCTCGGGCTGCGGGACGGCGGCGATCTGCGCCTTGAAGTCCGCGATCAGCCGGTCGGAGCGGTCCTTGACGTCGAAGATCTCGCCGAGGTTGGCCAGGTCGGTGTAGAGGGCCTCCAGCGGGTCCATCACGCCGCGCTCGGTGCCCTTGCCGCTGCGGCAGGACTCGCTGAGCACGTACGAGTCGACGCCGAGCGCCTTGAAGGCCTGCGGGGTGACGCCGGCGCCCTCGTCGAAGCCGTAGTGCCAGCCGGCGAGGACCAGGTCGGCCCGGGCGTCGAGGGCGATCTCCTTGGTGAGCACCTTCTTGGAGAGCCAGGTGGTCTGCTGGTAGCCGTCCTTCCAGGCCACCTTGTCGATCCGGCCCTTGTCGTCGGGCATCACGTAGCCGGCCATCCGGTCGGCGAGGCCGAGGGAGAGCATCAGCTCGGTGATGTTGACGTCGTTGGTCACCACCCGGGCGGGCTTCTGCGCGAAGGTGAGCTTCTGCCCGCAGTTGTCCACCGTCACCGGGTAGTGGGCGGAGGCGGTGGCGGCCTCCTTCGGGGCGATCTCGGCGCCGCAGGCGGTGAGTCCGAGGACGAGCAGGGCGGCGGTGGCAACGGCCTTGGTGCGCAAGGTGGTTCCTCTGGGCAGGCGGGACGGGTCAGGAGGAGGGGGCGAGCCGGTCGAACAGCAGCTGGAGGGCGCCGGTCTCCGGGTGCCGCACCGGGGTGGCGCGGACGCCGAACACCTCGGCCAGCAGGGCGGGGCGGAGCACCTCGTGGGGCGGGCCGGAGGCGACGATCCGCCCGGCCCGCAGCACGTAGACCAGGTCGCAGTGGCCGGCCGCCAGGTTGAGGTCGTGCAGCGCGGTGAGCACCGTCGGGCCGGCCTCGCGGGCGAGCGCCAGCACCTCCAACTGGTGGGCGATGTCGAGGTGGTTGGTGGGTTCGTCCAGCACCAGCAGGCGCGGTTCCTGGACCAGCGCGCGGGCGAACAGCACCCGCTGCTTCTCGCCCCCGGACAGGCTCAGGAAGCCGCGCTCGGCGAGGTGCCCGGCCCGGACCTTGCGCAGCGCCCCGGCGCAGCGCTCCGCGTCCCCGTCGGCCGGGGAGCCGAAGCCGCGGCGGTGCGGCAGCCGGCCCATGGCGACCACCTCGGCGACGGTGAAGTCGAACTCGGCGGAGTGCTCCTGGGTCAGCGCGGCCACCCGGCGGGCCGTGTCGCGGGCGCTCAGGGCGTGCAGGTCGTCGCCGGCCAGCCGGACCACGCCGCCGGCCGGCTTCAGCACCCGGTAGACGCAGCGCAGCAGGGTCGACTTGCCGCTGCCGTTCGGGCCGACCAGCCCGACCACCTGCCCGGCGGCGGCCGCCAGGTTCACCTCGTGGACCAGCCGGGTGCCGGCCAGCTCCACCGAGACGGCGTCGACGGCGAGGTCCTGGGCCCGCGCCGGGTCGGGCGCGGCCGGGCCGGTCGGGTCGGTCGCCGTGGTCACGTCGGTCACCGGGTTCCTCCGAGGGCCTGGCCGCGGCGGCGCATCATCAGCAGGAAGGCGGGCACGCCGAGCACCGCGGTGAACACCCCGACGGGCAGTTCGGCGGGTGCCAGCAGGGTGCGCGAGGCGATGTCCACCCAGACCAGCAGCAGTGCCCCGGCGAGCGGCGCGATCACCAGCACCCGGCGGTGCCCGGCGCCGACCAGCATCCGCGCCAGGTGCGGCATCAGCAGCCCGACGAAGCCGATCGCCCCGCTGACCGCGACCACGGTGCCGGTGACGGCGGCGGTCACCACGAACAGCTCGCGGCGCAGCCGGTCCGGGTCCACGCCGAGCGAGGCGGAGGTCTCGTCGCCCATGGCGAGCGCGTCCAGCCGTCCGGCGGCGCAGGCCAGGTACGCGAGGCCGGCCACCACCGTGACGGCGGCGATCGGCACCTTGCCCCAGGTGGCGCCGCCGAGGCTGCCGAGCAGCCACATCATGGCGTCCCGGGCGGCCTCGCCGCGGTCGGCGGCGAAGACCATCAGGGTGGTGGCGGCGGAGAAGCCGTAGGACAGCGCGGTGCCGGTGAGCACCAGGCGCAGCGGGGTGAGTCCGTACGCGGTGCGGGCGGCGAGGTAGACGAGCGTCATGGCGGCCAGCGCGGAGCCGAAGGCGGAGGCGGAGATCGCCCACACCCCGAGCGAGGCGAAGGCGCCGAAGAGCAGGACGGCGTTGGCGCCGACGGCCGCGCCGGAGGAGATGCCGAGCACGAAGGGGTCGGCCAGCGCGTTGCGCACCAGGGCCTGGACGGCGACCCCGCAGGCGGCGAGTCCGGCGCCGACGACGGCGGCCAGCACGGTGCGCGGCAGCCGGATCTCCCAGACGATCGCGTACGCGGCCGCCTCGTCCGCGTCCAGCCGTCCGCCGGTCAGCCCGGCGCCCAGCAGCCGCAGCACCCGGGGCAGGCCGAGTCCGGAGGAGCCGAGGGCGACCCCGCAGAGCAGCGACAGCAGCAGGGCGGCGACGAGGCCGGCGGCGAGCGGGACGACGGGTATTCGACGGGTGGGCGGGCCGACTGCACGGTCCACGACTGCACGGTCCACGGGTGCGCCTTGCCTCGGGCCGCGGGTGCGCCGGGGCGGGCGCCGGCCGAAGGCGTGCCTGGGCGCCGTTCCCCTCGCAGTCCGCGGCGAGTTGTCGGGAGTTCAGCGGCCGGGGGCGATCGGGCTGGCGCGGGCCGTACGGGCTGGTACGGGCCGTGCTCACCGTTGCGGGTCAGCGCCGGATTCACACCGGACTTCCCCCTCGGACGCCCTGGCAGCATAACAGCCACTCAGGGCAGGCAACCCTTACCGGCCCTGGGCGGGCCGGGAACGCGCGACCGCCCCCGTCCGGCGGTGCGGACGGGGGCGGTCGGGTGGCGACGCGTCAGGCTCAGGCCTGCTTGGTCTCCCAGAAGATCTTGTCGACCTCGGCGATCAGGTCCAGCAGGGCCTGGCCGGTGGCCGGGTCGGTGGACGCCTTGGCGGCCGAGGCGGCCTTCAGGGTGTCGTTGATCAGCTGGTGCAGCTGCGGGTACTTCTCGAAGTGCGGGGCCTTGAAGTAGTCGCTCCACAGCACCGAGATGTGGTGCTTGACGGCCTCGGCGCGCTGCTCCTTGATGATGATGGCGCGGGCGCGGAAGTGCGGGTCCTCGTTGGCCTGGTACTTCTCCTGGGTGGCCTTGACCGACTCGGCCTCCAGCTTGGCCTGCGCCGGGTCGTACACGCCGCAGGGCAGGTCGCAGTGGGCGTGGGCGGTGGCGCGAGGTGCAAACAGACGAGAGAACATGGGAGTCCTTCCTTAGATCGTCTTCCCGCGCCCGAGATTACCCTTCCGGCCTCGCCGTTTCGCGATCGGGCGGCGGGCCTAGGGCAAAAGACGGACCAGGAACCGGGGTAATCCGGACATCGGACCGGTGACGGTCCGTACGGCAGACTGGGGGCGGGCGGAGCAGGAGGAGGAGTCGTGGCGCGGAGCACGCGACCGCAGGACGCCGGGGCCGGGGGGCCGGACCGGGGCGGCGCGCTGCCGTTCGGACTGGTCGACGTGGCGGGGCCGTCGATGGCCCCGACCCTGCGCGAGGGCGACCAACTGCTGGTCCGCTACGGCGCGCCGATCCGGCCGGGCGCGGTGGTGGTCTTCCGGCACCCCTTCCAGCAGGACCTGCTGGTGGTGAAGCGGGCCGCCGAGCGCCGGGCCACGGGCTGGTGGCTGCTCTCCGACAACCGCCCGGTGGACAGCGACAGCCGCAGCTACGGCGCCGTGCCGGACGAGCTGGTGCTCGGCCGGGTGCTGCTGCGGCTGCGCCCGAGCCCGGTCTGGCTGGCGCCGGGGCGCCGGCTGGAGCGGCTGCTGCTCACCCCGCGGCTGGCCCGGGTGCCGGGCCTCGCCCGCCGGCTCGGTGCCTGGGTGGAGGACGTCTAGGACCCGCCCCGGGCCGCCGCCTCCGCCTCCTGGCGCTTGCGGGCCCGGTAGGCGGCCACGTTGGCGCGGGTAGCGCAGCGGTCCGAGCAGTAGCGGCGGGAGCGGTTGGTCGAGGTGTCCAGGTAGGCGTTGCGGCAGGGCGCGGCCTGGCAGATGCCGAGCCGGTCGGCGCCCAGCTCGGTCAGGTGGACGGCCAGGCCCATGCAGGCGACCGCGGTGAAGTGCGCGGTGGCGGTGGGGGAGTTGTCGGCCAGGTGCAGGTGCCAGCGCGGTCGTCCGGCGTCGTCCAGGTAGTCGTGCCCGGAGACCAGCGGGCTGACCGGGTACTCCATCAGCAGGCTGTTCAGCAGGTCGACGCCGCGGATCTCGTCCCCCTCCGCGGCGGCCTCGAAGACCCCGCGCAGCCGGGTCCGCACCGCCCGCAGCCGGGGCAGGTCGGACTCGTCGGCGAGCGCTGCGGCCCGCGCGGAGTCGGAGAACAGGCCGCGCACGGCCTCCACGGAGGTCAGCGTGTCGGTGCCGCGCTCGGGCTCCTCGGTGTTCACCAGCCGAACGGCGAGATCGGCGTAGGCGGCGAGCTCCACAGGGGTCCTTCCAGGTTCGGTAACGGGCTGACTGCCTCCAGCCTATTACCCGGGCGGAGCTCCGGCCTCTTTTCCCTGGCGGGAGGGCGTCGGCGCCCGGCAGGAGC